>JALZND010000142.1 GCA_030857845.1 Bacteroidota bacterium
TTCTCCGCAATTGCAAACATCATTTTACAACAAGGTGATACATCCCGGGCTATTGAGTATTTGGAAAAAACTATATCATCCAATCCAAATAATCCTCTAAATCATATAAACAAAGCAAATTTATTGTTGACAATAAAAGATACCACAAAAGCTATTGAATCTTATAATTCCGGGCTTAACCTGGACAGTACCAATGCTGAAGTGCTGAGTTCCTTGGCAGGGATCTATATAGCACAGCGTCAATACAAAAAAGCAGACATGCTTTTAAACAAGAAACTGCAGCACCATAAAGCAGATCAAAATACTGCAATACAATCAGCTTTTCTTCAATTTAAGTTAAGCAATTATGACAGTGCAAGGCAATCTTTTTATCAAATTGCCCAAAATGACCCAAACCATTATATGGCATATAATTATATAAGCTTGATTGAATATCAAAAGAAACAATATGATTCGGCAGTATGGTATGCTGAAAAAGCATTGAGCCTAAACAATGAGGCAAAAGAGTCTATGTTGACCCTGGCAAGGGTGAAGGATATCAACAAACAGTACTACAATGCCCTAGTGCAATATGATAAAATAATAAAATTAGACTCAACTTATACAATTGCCAAAGTAGAAAAAGCAAATATTCAAAAGAAAATTAATAATTTAGCGCGCTCAAAGCAACAGGAGCGTGCACCGGAAATACCTCAAATACAGCAAAGGTTTTAATTCTTAAAATCATTGTAGCATTCATTTCCCGAACCACCTCGTTATTATTTTTTATATTAACAAGGAAATCTTGATAGCCAAGAAATACTTTTAATAATAAATCTTAGGGCGAAAATATTTTTAATTTTTAAATAGAGTTTGATGAGTGAAGCAAATATTAAAATAACCCTCCCAGACGGATCAGTAAAAGAATTTCCAAAAGGGATATCAGGCCATGATATTGCCATGAGCATAAGCGAAGGTCTGGCAAGAAACGTACTCGCTGCAAAAGTTAACGGGCAAGTATGGGACAGCAACAGGAAAATCACTGAAGATGCACATGTTCAGCTGCTCACCTGGAACGATACGGAAGGCAAGGGCACATTTTGGCATTCTACAGCTCACCTTATGGCAGAAGCCTTAGAGGCCCTTTATCCTGGCATTAAATTGGGGATTGGCCCGGCAATTGAAAATGGGTTTTATTATGATATCGATTTTGGTGCTCAAGAGTTTCAATCAGAAAACCTTGTTGCCATAGAAAATAAAATGATTGAGCTTGCAAGGGGAAAAAATTCCTACCAAAGAAGCGAAGTCACTAAAAAGGATGCCATTGAATTCTTTACCAAAAAAGGTGACGAATATAAGCTTGACCTTATACAAGGCCTGGAAGATGGCAGCATAACGTTTTACCAACAAGGCAATTTTGTTGACCTTTGCAGAGGGCCACATATCCCTGATACAGGTTTTATAAAAGCAGTGAAACTGCTGAACGTAGCTGGCGCTTATTGGCGCGGCGATGAAAAAAACAAGCAGCTGACAAGGATCTATGGAATCTCCTTCCCAAAACAAAAGGAGCTTACAGAATACCTTCTATTCCTGGAGGAAGCAAAACGCAGGGACCATAGAAAGATAGGAAAGGAGCTTGAACTCTTTGCATTCTCAGAAAAAGTAGGGATGGGTTTGCCATTATGGCTTCCTAAAGGAACCCTTCTTAGGGAAAGGCTGGAAAACTTTTTACGCAAAGCACAGGTAAAAGCTGGCTACAGCCCTGTGGTGACACCACATATTGGGAGCAAAGAACTTTATGTTACTTCCGGGCATTATGAAAAGTATGGTGCTGATTCATTCCAACCTATCAAGACTCCAAATGAAAAAGAGGAGTTTTTGCTAAAACCGATGAACTGTCCGCATCATTGCGAAATATATAAGGTGAAGCCCAGGTCATATAAAGACCTTCCTATTAGGTATGCCGAGTTTGGAACCGTGTACCGCTATGAGCAAAGCGGTGAACTGCACGGCTTAACCAGGGTAAGGGGATTTACTCAAGATGATGCACATATTTTCTGTAGGCCTGACCAGGTAAAAGAAGAGTTTGCGAAAGTTATTGACCTTGTTTTGTATGTATTTAATGCCTTGGGTTTTAAAAATTACAAAGCTCAGGTATCCCTTCGCGACCCTGAAAATAAAGCTAAGTATATTGGGGAAGATGCCGAATGGGACCGTGCCGAAAGGGCAATTATAGATACTGCCGCAGATAAGGGTTTGGAAACCATTGAGAAAATAGGTGAGGCTGCCTTTTATGGACCTAAGCTGGACTTCATGGTCAAGGATGCCTTAGGAAGGAGCTGGCAATTGGGCACAATCCAGGTTGACTATCAGCTACCGCAAAGGTTCAACCTCGAATATATTGGTGCTGACAATCAAAAACACCGACCTGTAATGATCCATAGGGCACCTTTTGGATCTTTGGAAAGGTTTGTTGCTGTGCTCATAGAACATTGTGCCGGGAATTTTCCATTGTGGCTTTCCCCTGAACAAATTGCAATCCTCCCTATATCTGAAAAATATGCGGAATATGCACAAAACGTTTATACTTCCTTAGAAGAAAAAGACATACGGGGGATCATAGATCATCGGGACGAGAAAATTGGCAGGAAAATCCGGGATGCTGAAATGAAAAAGATACCTTTTATGCTTATTGTAGGCGAGAAAGAACAAAATGAAGGTAAAGTAGCCATCAGAAAACATGGTGAAGGAGATGTGGGAAGTTTGACTTTAACTGAATTTATGGATGTATTTAATGCAGCGGTAGCCATTACTAAAGTATAAAATTTTATTTTTAGGCAGTAAAAACAAAAGCACCTTTTTGCAAGGGTGCTTTTGTTTTGTATGGCAAGGTAATAAAGATATGGTTTATCTCCTTTGAATCAATTTTTTAGAACAAATAACGAGATGATACATCATGGATTCGATTTTAATTTAGATTCTTGGTGAACTTCAGGAAACATTTAGTTTACTTTTAAGTATGTGGCCTCCAATAGCTTAACCTTCTATAATTATTTACTTTACGTTTTATTAAATTTTATTTGTTATAAAAATGCCTTTTTTTCAATGCTGAGGCTATGTATAATATACCCCAAAAAAAATCATTTGTTTTTTTTGCAAAAGTTTATAAACAAAAATTCATTTAATGAATTTAAATCTTTACTTTTAGTATCATAGGAAAAATATCAAAAAGTCAAAATTTTCTTCTAATAAATCTTTGGTCATGAAATTAATCGGGAAAAATTCTATTCTACTGGTCTTGTCCATTATGGTACTCTCAGGTTGCATGCGATATAAAGATTACGTTGTAGAATCTGATTACAGCTATCAAGGTAAATTCAAAAAATATAGGACTTTTAATTTTATTCGTGAAACCAATGTTGCGGATACAAGTTACCAAAGTATAGTAATTGAAAATGCCATTAAGTCGAGATTAGAACTTCAAGGGTACCGAATGCATACTAAAAAACCCAACATTTTGGTTTCTTATAGGGTTTTTAATGAAGATTTGAACTTTAAAGGATTTAACCAACCAGATATCCAACAATGGGTAAAAACAGAAAAGCCCGATATCGATTATTCGCCAATAGATTATAGTTTAAAGCAAGGGACCTTATTGGTAATTCTTGTTGACAGTAAAAAGCAAAATGCAATCTGGCAAGGTTATGCTTCCGGTCTCTTTGGGCAGGCTTTTTCACAAAACGAACGTGCGCTAAAAGGAGCTGTAAGATCAATTTTCGATAGGTTTCAGTTTTTTGTTGAAGGTGTAGAGGAAGAAGGAGAAATTTAATATTTGAAAATATACATATAACTTTAAAACCATCGGGGCACCTGATGGTTTTTTTTGTTAAATAAATTTATCTAAAAAAATTTTATATGGCAGGGTTAATAAACGGACTACATCATGTTACAGCAATAGCGGCCGATCCTCAAAAAAATATAGATTTTTATTTAGGGGTTTTAGGTTTAAGGTTGATCAAGAAAACCGTGAATTTTGATGCCCCTAATGTTTATCATCTGTATTATGGCGATGCTATTGGAAGCCCAGGAAGTATAATGACTTTCTTTCCTTATGGAAACATACAAAAAGGCAAAAAAGGAATAGGCCAGCTTACGACCACCTCATTTTCTATTGCCAACGATTCATTGGGCTTTTGGATGGAGCGCTTGAACAATCTTAAGATAAGCTATAATGGCCCTGAGCAAAGGGGCGATGAAGAGTTTATCAAATTTGAAGATCATGATGGCTTGTCCCTGGAGCTGGTGGCAAATAGTAAAGATTTAAGGATGGGATGGGAAAATGAGGTAATTCCTCTTAAACATGCAATCAAGGGGTTTTATTCTGTCTCGCTTACACTTTCAAGGATTGAACCTACAGCAGCCCTATTAACAGAAATAATGGAATACAAGACTGTAACTACAGATTTAAACTATATAAGATTAGAAGTAGGGCAAGGTGGCCCTGGAAATTATATAGATTTGACCCTGCAGGAAGGTGGTGAAAAGCCTCAATCAGGTGCAGGAATTATCCATCATGTGGCATTTAGTACAGATAATGATGAAACCCAATTAAAGATAAAGGAAAAACTAGAAGATGCAGGCATGCAGGTTACTGAAGTAATGGACCGGCAATATTTTCATTCCATATATTTTAGGGAACCTGGAGGGGTTTTGTTTGAAGTTGCTACAAATCCTCCTGGGTTTGCAATTGACGAAGATGAAGCGCATTTGGGCGAATCATTAAAGCTCCCACCCTGGCAGGAAAAGAACCGGGAAATGATAGAAAGGAATTTAAAAACCATAAAAATGCCTGTATTTACTTAAATAGCCATTCATGCAGCAAATAAAAGGATATAACATCAAAACAGCAGCAAAAGCTTTGAAAGAAGCAAAAACTGCGATGATCATGATACATGGAAGGGGAGGGACTGCAGAAAACATCCTTTCGTTGACAGAAAAATTTGAACATCCAGAAATTCATTTTATCGCTCCACAGGCACCGGGAAATACATGGTATCCAAATAGCTTTTTAGCACCTATTTTGCAAAATGAACCCGGAATTACTTCTGGCATTCAAATAATACAAAATCTTGCAGCATACCTTGAAGAACATGGCATTAAACATGACAAAATATTTTTCTTGGGCTTTTCCCAAGGAGCTTGCCTTGCCTTAGAATTTGCCGCCAGGAATGCTAAAAAGTGGGGCGGTATTTTTGGGTTAAGCGGTGGATTGATAGGGCCTGAAAATACCCCTAGAAATTACCCCGGAACACTTGAGGGTACGCCTGTATTTCTTGGCTGCAGCGATGAAGATCCGCACATCCCACTTCAGAGAGTGCATGAGAGCAAAAAAGTCTTTGAAAAAATGCAAGCAAAAGTAACGGAAAGGATTTATCCAGGTATGCCTCATACCATAATCCAAGATGAAATTGATTTTGTTAAGGATGTTCTCTCACTTGATTTTTGATGTCCAGTTGACAATTGTCGGTTCTATTAATAACTCCTTTTTTTAGAAGTTGAAAGGAAATTCAGATATGATTGATTGTAAAATTAAATTGCAATCTTCTAATGTATCTAATATACATCCATATCTTTATCAACCTGCAAGGCCCATTGATGTATCCCGCCCTCCAGGTTATAGAGATTGGTAAAACTATGTTCTTTTTTTAAATAATTTATTGCCCATGCACTTCTCATACCATGATGACAATAAACAATCACTGGTTTATCTTTTGGAATTTTTTGGATGTATTTGTTGATGTCATTCATAGGTGCAAGCAGTCCACCAATACTGCAGATTTCTTGTTCATAATCTTCGCGCACATCTAAAAGGAACAAATCTTCGCCAGCTTCAATTTTATTTTGAAGCTCTTGGACGGTTAAGCTTTGCATTGTTTCAACTTCTTCCTCTATAGCACATACCTCCTCATAAGATTTTTTTAATTGCTTGATTTTATGGTTTTCTTCAACAGCTTTAAACTTAATAGTATGAAATTGCATGGTCAATGCATCAAACATTAAAAGCTTTCCAGAAAGGGGATGACCTATGCCGGTAAGTATTTTTATTGCTTCATTGGCTTGAAATGTTCCTATAATACCTGGAAGGATGCCCAAAACCCCAATGGTAGCACAGTTCGGGGCTTCATCCTGGCTTGGTGTATCTGGAAAAAGGCATCGGTAAGTTGGGCCATGATGGCCATTCGGCTCTTTAAAGTTAAAAACTGATACCTGCCCTTCAAATTTAAAAATGGAGCCAAAAACAAAAGGTTTGTCTAGAATAACACAAGCATCGTTTACCAGGTACCTGGTAGCAAAATTGTCACAACCATCCACAACAAGGTCATAGTCTTGAATCACCTGCAAGGCATTTAAAACATCTAATTTTTCCTGAAAAACATGGAAGTCCACAAAAGGATTTTGTTTTTTAAGCCTGGCTGCAGCTACCCGGGCTTTATGTTGTCCTATATCATCAACATTGAAGAGTATTTGCCTTTGGAGGTTAGATTCATCTACTACATCAAAGTCTATAATTCCTATTTTGCCCACACCAGCTGCAGTTAAATACTGCAAAATTGGACATCCAAGACCTCCTGCACCTATAACCAATACTTTGGCAGCTTTTAGCTTCTCCTGGCCAACTTTTCCAATTTCCGGTAAAATTATATGCCGGCTATATCTGTTTATTTCCTGCTGATTCAGCATCTTTTAATTAAAAGTTTTATCCCAGTCTTTCCAAATAGGTTCATAACCCTGCTCTTTGATCATTGCTGCTACTGCAGATGGTGTTCGTTCATCAGAAATCTCGAACTGCTCGAGGGCTTGTAAACCAGAAGCATAACCGCCAGGGTCAGTTTTAGAACCTGCACTTATTGAAGTAATGCCCAATTTTATGACATGGTTCCTGAATTTCTCACTTTCCCGGGTAGACATTGAAAGCTCTACTTCTTCATTGAATATCCTATATGCACAAATTAGCTGGACAAGCTCTTTATCGCTCATGTTCACTTTAGGCTCCAATCCACCTGAAAATGGCCTCAACCTTGGAAATGAAAGGGAGTATTTAGTCTTCCAGTAGGTCTTTTCCATATAATCCAAATGGACAGCCGTAAAGAAAGAATCCGTCCTCCAATCTTCAAGACCTATTAAGACGCCCAGTCCAATTTTATAGATCTCTGCTTTCCCTAGCCTGTCAGGTGTTTCAAGCCGGTACTCAAAATTTGATTTTTTGCCCTTTGGATGATGGAATTTATAGTTTTCCTCGTGGTATGTTTCCTGGTACACCAAAACAGTATTCAAACCATGAGCCATAAGTACCTCGTAATCTTGCTGGTCCAACGGTTGAACCTCCATGGAAATATGTGAAAAAAATGGCTTTATTAAGTTTAAAACCTTGATAAAATAATCAACACCAACAGATTTATTGGCTTCACCTGTAACCAAAAGAACATGGTCATATCCATAGGATTTAATTATTGCTACCTCTTTGAGGATTTGGCTTTCGTTGAGCGTTACCCTTTTTAATTTGTTGTCGAGGCTAAAACCACAATAAGTGCAGATATTTTGACATTCATTTGATAGGTAAAGCGGAATGTACATCTGTATGGTATTCCCAAACCTTTTTCGTGTTATTTGATGGCTCATTAAAGCCATATCTTCTAAAAAAGGCACGGCAGCAGGGGAAATCAAAGCTTTAAAATCTTCAAGGTCCCTCTTCTTCTTCCTTAAGGCCATAAGTACATCTGCTGCAGTTTTATGATAGATACTATCCTGCACCACATCCCAGTTATAATCCTGGACCACCTCCAAAAAATCTTTGACCTTGATCATTTCAGTTTTTTAAACTTTTTAATTTTCAATTCCCACTATTCAAATAAATTTTATCCGTCTATCTAACAAAAGATTAAAATAAATGAATAACCCTAGCGGCTAACCCCCTGCTAATAGCTAACCGCTAAAAACTAATCTAAAAAGGCAGTTAATGGGCTGCTTGCAACTGCAATTTTTACGTTTTTCGCAAGTTTTGCTTCAAAAGCTATCCTTCCTGCTTCCACAGCCATTCTAAAAGCCTTCGCCATCATTTCCGGGTCAGCTGCTACAGCAATGGCAGTGTTTACCAATACGGCATCTGCACCCATCTCCATTGCCTCGGCTGCATGTGACGGAGCGCCTATCCCGGCATCAACTACAACAGGAACTTTGCTTTGATCAATAATTATTTCCAACATTGCCTTAGTCTGCAATCCATTGTTGCTGCCAATAGGCGAACCGAGGGGCATAACTGCCGCAGCCCCAACATCTTCCAATCGCTTGCACAATACAGGATCTGCATTAATATAAGGCAACACAATAAATCCCAGTTTTACAAGCTCCTCTGTAGCCTTTAGTGTTTCTATGGGGTCAGGGAGTAAATATTTAGGATCAGGATGAATTTCCAGTTTGAGCCAATTA
>JALZND010000143.1 GCA_030857845.1 Bacteroidota bacterium
CCAATGGGCTTATGCAAATCTGATGGCAGTATAAAAAGGGTCAGGATTAAAGAACTTCACGTTTTTGAAGGATTAGGCAGGCTAAGGGTACAAGAAGTTTCTTCTGGTGAGATCTGTGCATTGGTAGGGATTGAAGACTTTGAAATCGGAGATTCAATCACTGATTTTGAAAACCCACAACCGCTTCCCAGGATTTCTATTGATGAACCAACCATGAACATGTTGTTCACCATCAATAATTCCCCATTTTTTGGTAAAGAAGGTAAATTTGTGACTTCCAGGCACTTAAGGGACAGGTTATTCAAAGAAATGGAAAAAAACCTTGCTTTGAAAGTAGAACCAACTGAAAGTGAAGATAAATTTCTTGTTTATGGAAGGGGCATCCTCCATTTGTCTATTTTAATAGAAACGATGCGCAGGGAAGGTTATGAGTTACAAGTGGGCCAGCCGCAGGTAATATTAAAAATGATAGATGGTGTAAAATGTGAACCAATTGAAACACTCGTGGTTGATGTGCCTCAAGAAACATCAGGTAAAGTAATTGAGCTTGTAACGCAAAGAAAAGGTGAACTGCTGATAATGGAACCTAAAGGTGATTTACAACACCTTGAGTTTAACATTCCGGCCCGTGGATTGATTGGTTTAAGGAACAATGTGCTTACTGCAACCGCTGGTGAAGCAATTATGAACCATAGGTTTAAAAGTTATGAACCGCATAAAGGCCCTATTCCAGGAAGGATCAATGGATCGTTGATATCTATGGAAACCGGGCAGGGAACAGCATATGCCATTGATAAACTTCAGGACCGTGGGGTTTTCTTCGTTGATCCGGGTGTAGAGGTTTATGTAGGCCAGGTAATTGGGGAACATTCCAGGGACAATGATATAACTGTCAATATTCAAAAAGGCAAGAAACTTACCAACATGCGTGCATCGGGAACAGATGATAATGTTAAAATTGCCCCTGCCAGAAAATTCTCCTTAGAGGAAGCAATGGAATATATACAAAAGGATGAATATTTAGAGATTACTCCAAAATCTATACGGATGAGGAAAATCTACCTTGACGAAAACGAAAGGAAAAGATATACTAACAGTCAACAATAATTTCAAAAACCAGCCCCAGGCTGGTTTTTTGCTTTTAACGGTTTTATTGGACTTCCCTCTCTTCTGTTGAAAAATCTACGGATTTAGTGTTTTCTTTAAGCATTTTATTGCACTTCCTAGTAGGTTCAATTTCTTTACAGATGCATTTATAAAAGTTTTAAGGCAACGATCCTTATCCTGCTATAATCTGCTTCCCAGCTTCCATTTTTGTAAAGAACAGGTTTTAAAATTTTTTGGGTTTCTTCCATTGCAAGTTCTATTTCTGTTGCTGTAAGGTCTTCCATGAGCCTTCCTCCAAACATCCTGAACCAGTCCTTGATACCATTCGCTCCACTAAGTATTGTAGGCCTATCAAAGTGAACCGCATATATTACCAAAAATCCAGCTTGTTCAAGCAAAGGCGTATACTCTCCTATTGATGGAAAATACCAATAATCATTAGTATCAGTCAATGGTCCTAAATTCAATTTTTTACGAGATACCTTAAATGCATCTATCATTTGGGCGATATTTCCTTTTCCACCAAATTCGGCCACAAATTTTCCGCCTGCAATTAAATTATTATAAACACATTGTAAAACCTTATCCTGCTCAGTAATCCAATGTAAAGTTGCGTTTGAAAAAATTGCATCAAAAGGTTCTTTAAAATAAAAATCCCGACCATCTTTTACTTCAAAATCAAGCTCATGATAATTTTCCCTTGCAGCTTTTATCATATCTTCCGAACTATCAATACCACAAACAAATGCTCCTGAAGTTGCTATTTTGGCAGCTAAATGCCCTGTTCCGCAACCAAGGTCGAGGATACTTTGATTCTTTTCAGGGGCTAGAAGTTGCAATAAATCCTCCCCTAATGATGATACAAAATCATGGTTATTGTCATATAAAGAACTGTCCCAATTTATATTTTCCATAATTTAATATTTTAAAAAGACTATATTCATGATGATGATACAAAGTTAAGGCTGGAGCATACTCCATGGTCAAGCATTTTTATTATATTTATTTCATCAATAAAGAAGATAAACATGCTCATAGGTGAAGTTTCATCAATAACCGGTCTTTCAAGGGATACTATTAGGTATTATGAAAAGCTTGGCCTCATAAAGGTGCAAAAAAAATCAAGGCGGGAAAATAACTACAAGGAATACTCTGAAGAAACAATTGAGAGGCTTGAAATAATAAAGAGGGCCAAGCATCTTGGATTCACCCTTAAAGAAATAGAGGAGTTCATGTATTCATGGCTTACCAAATCCTTGTCGGATGAAGAGCGTGTGTCCTTATTTGAAAACAGGATCAGGATAATTGATCAGAAAATAGATAAACTAAATGAAGTAAAGGCTTATATACAGGAAAGGATCGGTCAAATTTTGAAAAAAGATTAATTAATTCTAATAATAATCCTTACCTTACCTTAAATAAAAAACTTTTTCGCATGAAAATCTTTATAGGTTTATTTTTATTATTTATAAATTTTCAGGCATATAGCCAAGGCAAGGTTCCATCTCCGGAATTACAGATTAGAACTGCTATATTGGCTGCCCCGAAAGCAAAAAGGGAAGGTGCTACAGTGTACGGCTACAACAATAAAAAAGAAGTTATCCTGCTCCGTAAAGGGAACAATGAAATGATTTGCCTTGCAGACGACCCTGAAAAAGAAGGATTTAATGCTTCCTGTTTCCATCGTGACCTTGAAACGTTTATGTTGAGGGGCTGGGCCTTGCAAAAAGAAGGGAAATCGTTTCAGGAAGTTTTTGATATTAGGGAAAAAGAAGTTAAGGAAGGGAAATTAAAAATGCCTTCTGCACCATCTACACTATTTGTATATTCGGCAACTGAAAAAAATTACAGTCCACAAACAGGTGAAATTACATCTGGAAATTTTAGGTATGTAGTTTACATCCCCTATGCAACATCAGAAAATACTGGCCTTCCCCTGGCACCAGAAGCACCTGGCATGCCCTGGATTATGGACCCTGGCACGCATAGGGCACATATAATGATAAATCCACCAGCAAAAGAATAATATCTATTAAGAATGAACTTTGAAGAATTAGAAACCTTGCAAGCGAAAGAACTTTTACCAGGTTTTTTCGGCAAATTTATCCATACAAAAAGCATGACACTTGCATATTGGGAAATTATGCCAGGAAGTTTATTGCCAGAACATTCACATGTTCATGAACAGGTTGCAAACCTACTGGAAGGAAGTTTTGAAATTACTATTGACGGTATAACCAAAGTTTTAGAACCTGGGCAGATAGCGATTATTCCCTCCTGGGCTAACCATTCCGGAAAAGCTTTGTCAGCCTGCAAGATACTAGATGTTTTCTCCCCTGTTCGGGAAGAGTACAAGGTGATAATATAAACCTAAGATTAATTATATTTATAACTTACTTGCAGATTTTTCAATGCTGAATATTTTTATTTAATTGATCATTTGTAAAAATTTTAAGCAATAAAATTTTATTTATTAAAATCTTATTTAAATTGAATGCGGCATTTAAAGTGCCTCTTAATACCAGCAATTTAATTTTTAAACCTTTGCCTTAAATGTGGTAAAATGATGTTGTTAAACTTTTAAGTATATATTAACATCATATTAAAATAATATCTAACACAATTAAAACATTTCAAATATAATCTGAATGCAGGATTTTCAAATAAAAAGGCAACCGAAGAACTATGATGTAGTAATTGTAGGTTCAGGTGCGGGAGGAGGCATGGCTACTTATATTTTGGCCAAAGCCGGGCTAAAGGTCTGCCTGTTAGAAGCTGGCCCGATGTACGACCCGAAAAAAAACGTAACCCAATTAAAAAACCCATGGGATTCACCAAGAAGGGGCGCAAGTACCAAGTTTAGGCCATTTGGTGATTTTGATGCCAGCTATTGGGGTTGGGATATAGAAGGTGAGCCCTATACACATAAAGATAATACAAAATTTTTCTGGTGGCGATCAAGAATGCTTGGCGGCAGGACCAATCACTGGGGAAGGATCTCATTGAGGTTCGGACCGAAAGATTTTAAGGGGAAAAGCAATGATGGCCTTGGAGAGGATTGGCCCATTGGCTATGATGATGTAAAACCATATTATGACAGGTTGGACAGGCTTGTAGGCATCTTTGGTTCGTATGAAAACCTCGAAAATGAACCTGACGGAGTATTCCTGCCTCCACCCAAACCAAGGCTTCATGAGCTGATGATAAAGAATGCAGCTACAAAATCTGGTGTTAAAGTGATACCTTCCAGGTTATCGGTCCTCACACAAAAAATCAATGATGAAAGGGGCGAATGTTTTTATTGTGGTCAGTGCAATCGTGGATGCCAGGTTTATGCAGATTTTTCTGCTTCATCCGTACTGGTTAATCCAGCTTTAAAAACAGGCAATGTTGATCTTGTGACCAATGCCATGGCACGGGAAATTTTGACCAATAAAGATGGACTTGCAACGGGAGTATCTTATGTTGACAAAGAAACCCTTCAAGAATATCAGGTAACAGGCAAAACCGTAATATTGGCAGCAAGTGCTTGCGAATCAGCAAGGCTGTTGCTTAATTCCAAATCGCCGCGACACCCAAATGGTCTTGCTAATGACAGCAATGTAGTAGGAAAATATCTTCATGATTCTACAGGGGCAGGCCTTGGTGGGGTTATCCCTGATTTATTTGGCCGTAAAAGATATAATGAAGATGGTGTTGGGGGAGCCCATGTTTATTCCCCGTGGTGGCTAGACAACAAAAAGCTTGATTTTCCAAGAGGGTACCATATAGAATATTCAGGCGGAATGGGCCAGCCAGGGTACGGCATTGGCTTTGGGGTTGAAAATCTAAATGGGAAATATGTTGTAAATGGCACGAAAAAAGAAGCTGGTGGTTATGGTAAATCATTAAAAGAAGATTACCGGTTTTTTTATGGTGGCAATGTAGGCATGGTTGGAAGAGGAGAATCTATTGCCCTCGAAAGCAATTATTGTGAAATAGACCCAACTACTGTGGATAAATGGGGTATCCCCGTACTTCGGTTTCACTATAAATGGAGCCAATATGAAATTAACCAGGCTAAACATATGAACGAAACCTTTAAGGAGATCATGCACAATATGGGCGCTGTCATAACTTGGGGAGGGAACAATGGTCCTGCAAACAATTATGGTTTGGAAGAACCAGGCCTCATTATTCATGAAGCGGGAACCGTAAGGATGGGCAATGAGCGCAAAAAATCTGCCTTAAACAAATGGAGTCAAGCACATGACTGTAAAACATTGTTTGTGGTAGATGGAGGCCAGTTTGTTTCACAAGCAGATAAAAATATCAGTTGGACAATCATGGCACTCTCTATGCGCACCTCTGAGTATATAATTGATGAAATGAAAAAACAAAATCTATAATTCAAAAATATGAATAGACGTGAATCATTAAAAACTTTAGCAGTAGGTACTCTTGCAGCAGGTTTGGTTCTTGAAGCTTGTAAAGAAAAAACAGCGGCACAAGGCCCTATTGCCACCGAAGACTTTAACTTTGACCGGCAACCCGAAGAAATAGAACGCTATAAAGAAATTATATCAAAGACATTTTTCACTGAACATGAAATGGAAACGATTACTATTTTAGGAGATATCATCATACCCAAAGACGAAATAAGTGGCAGTGCTTCTGAAGCAAAGGTCCCTGAATTTATTGAATTCATTGTAAAAGATATGCCCGAACATCAACTTCCCTTGCGGGGAGGCTTGCGCTGGCTGGACATGCAATGCTTGAAGCGGTTTGAAGCCTCTTTTAAAGACTCCAGCACTTCACAAAAAATAGAAATGATTGATTCCATAGCTTATCCAGAAAAAGCAAAACCTGATATGGCCCCCGGAGTAAACTTTTTCAACCTCATGAGAAACCTTACTGCCACAGGATTTTATACTTCGGAAATGGGAGTAAAAGATATGGGATACATGGGAAATGTACCAACTAAATGGAATGGTGTACCTGATGATGTGTTAAAACAATATAATTTAGCTTACACAGAAAAAGAACTTAATGAAACTGTATGATAAATGCTTAAATTATTTATGCTTATTGTATAAGGAAAGAAAAGCATTTCCTATCTGATTCTTGAATTAAAGAACAAATATTTCATGCCTAAAATGATTAAGCGAGATGTCATTGGTTACTACTTAAATTTCCATTCATAAATAAAAACTCAACCTTGTAAGTTTCTTCTTTTAAGCAGAAATCCATTATTCGTGTAAAAAGAGCATTTTCTTACTCATTCTATATTTAATTATTTTAATATGAATTTTTATTAATATCATAATCTTGCCATGAAACTCATTTATTCCGCTTCTTTTTTAAAAAAAACTTACTTGAATTTGATTTGAACCATTTGCACCTTACAAAAAGTATATTTTTTAATAATTTGACATATCAAAAAATAAAAAATATACAAATGGAATTTGATAGCTTAGAATTAGAAGATATTGCAAAAATAATAATAAAAGAAGGTAAATTTATTTCAAAGATTGAATATTCCGAGATCGAAATTTCCATGTACAAACTTTATGGTGAATCAGTAGAAATATGGTTCAATGCCTACAGGGAAATGATCACAAAAATCGTTTATATGAAAGGTGAAGCAATCAATCCTTACCTAAAACATTTAAAATTAACTACTTTAAATTAATCCCCACAATATTTCTTCCCGTCATGCAGTGCTAAATAATGCTTTGAATGGAAGGCTTTATTTAGCACTGCACCAATTTTAATCTTTGTTACAACACCCACCAGGTTCTCCCATCCCAAACCCTACCATAATAAAAAATATATTACCTGAATTTGTTTTGGACCATTAAAAACGTAATCACAATTTTCTTTTTTAATAATTTGGTCCAACTAAAACACAAAGAAGTAATATGGAACATGGTAGTTTAGAATTAGAAGATATAGCTAAAATTATAGTTAATGAAGGGAAGTTTGTTTCGAGGATTGAATATTCTGAAATGGAAATTTCAATGTATAGGCTATATGGCGAGTCAGTAGAAATCTGGTTTAATGCCTGCAAAGAGATGGTGGTAAAGATAGTATATATGAAGGGTTTGGAAATAAACCCCTACCTTAAACATTTAAAAATTACTACATTGAATTAATTTCCACGGGTCGATTTTCTGTTTGATAGGGTGTGATTAATTTTTTATTTCAGTAAATCTAATTTGGTGGGCAATAAAAATCCTTTTTTGGCATTTCAACAACTTTATTTATTGAAAAGTAATAAAGCCTAGAGGTTTTTTAAAACTGCAATTTTTTTAATCTTTTTGTCTTTTGATCACCTTTTTTGAAGGATTATCTAAGCTAAAATTGAAATTTTATATATCAACCTCATCAAATGGGACCTTGTTGGGGATTGCTATTGTAAAAGAAGTTCCTTGGTTTATTGCAGATTTGACACTTATTTCTCCATTTATTTTTTTCACTGCTTCCTTTACAATATATAAGCCCAGGCCTGAACCCTCTTTCGTATAAGATGCCCTATAAAATACATCAAATATTTTATTGATATGTTCCTCTCCAATGCCCTGGCCATTGTCCTTTATCTCTATTACAAGTTTCTCTTTATTTGTTTTCACATTTACCGCTACATATGGTTCGTCACGGCTGTAATTATGGTATCGGATAGCATTTGAAATAATATTGCTAAGAATGATATGCAGTTGTGTTTTATCAGAATAAAAATCTTCAGAGACTTTGATATTGATAATTTTCTCTATTTTTTCGGAACCTTCAAAAAATTTAAGCCCTTCAAATATATCCTGGATAATATCCTTAAAATCAATAACCTGGTTTTCCACTTCCATTCGTGAATTCCTTGAAAAATTTATAAGGTCCTGAACAAAGTTATCAAGCTTTTTTACACTTTTGGCCATTAAGTCCATATACTTTATTGCTTGCTTGTCGGATGTTTCCATTTTGGCAACCGTGATTAGGCCCATAACAGAATTTAATGGGGCGCGCAAATCATGTGAAGCACTGTATACAAAACGGTCCAGGTCGGCATTCGACCTGCTGAGCTCTTCGTTTTTTTCTATTAATTTATATTCAATAAATTTCAGGTCTGTTATATCAAGCGAAATGCCCAAAATTACTTTGGGATCACCATTATTGTTACGTTTAAAAAGCACCTCTTTACCATAAAGCCACACCCAATCACCGGAAGCATTTTTCATGCGGTATTCTGATTCTATTACTTCCTTATCTTCAATGGATTTGAACTTCACCAGCCGCTCTTCCCATTTATGAAGGTCATCGGGATGATAGATGGTCAACATTAAGTACCCACATCGCTCCAAAGCCTCTTTTTCATACCCTAGTAT
>JALZND010000527.1:0-471 GCA_030857845.1 Bacteroidota bacterium
GCATACGCCTGCGATCATCCTGATTTTAAGCTAAAACTAAGGGTCATAAATACGCTTGCCTGGCATAATCTTTTTTGCTATAACATGTTCATCAGGCCAAATGAACATGAACTTAAAGAATTTGAACCTACTTTTACCATCATCAATATTCCTGCTTTCCTTTCAAACCCAAGTATTGACGGCACAAGGGCTGGAAACTTTACCATAGTAAATTTTACAAAAAAAATTATTTTGATTGGAGGAAGTGGATATGCCGGTGAAATGAAAAAGGGTATATTTTCGGTGTTGAACTTTTTGTTGCCTTACAAACATAAAGTATTGTCCATGCATTGCGCAGCAAATATTGGCGCCCAAGGCGATACAGCGGTATTCTTTGGCTTGTCCGGAACAGGAAAAACCACACTTTCTGCCGATCCGCAACGCCAGCTGATAGGCGATGATGAACATGGATGGGACAAAGAAGTTGTATTT
>JALZND010000527.1:481-2645 GCA_030857845.1 Bacteroidota bacterium
GGTAAACCTCTCCAGGGAAAGCGAACCTGAAATTTTTGATGCAATACAATTCGGTACTATTGTTGAAAATACAAGGTTCATTCCGGGTACAAGACATATAGATTATAAAAATATTTCTGTAACACAAAACACGCGTACTGCTTACCCAATACATTATATCCCAAATGCTATCAGTCCATCAAGAGGTGGGGCTCCAAAAAATATATTTTTTTTAACCTGCGATGCCTATGGTGTGTTCCCCCCTATTGCAAAATTAAATGCTTCGCAGGCAATGTATCATTTCATTTCTGGATATACTGCAAAGGTGGCGGGGACAGAAGCAGGGGTAACTGAGCCTCAGATTGTATTTTCAGCTTGTTTTGGAGAACCATTCCTGCCCTTGCACCCAACAGTGTATGCTAAAATGCTGGGGGAAAAAATGGCAGAAAACGATGTAAATGTTTGGCTGGTAAATACTGGTTGGTCAGGAGGGCCATTTGGAACAGGAAACAGGATTAAGCTTGCATATACACGTGCCATGATCACTGCTGCATTAAACAACAAGCTTGATGCTGTAGACTTTAAAGAGCATTCTATATTTAAGGTCCAGATGCCTATGTTTTGCCCCGGGGTGCCTGAAAATATTCTAGACCCTCAAAACACCTGGCCTGATAAAGAATCTTATTCGGCAAAAGCGTTACAGTTAGCAGCGCATTTTATCAACAACTTCAAAAAATATTCAGAGTATGCCGATCAAATCCTTGCTGGCGGACCTCAAATTTAATGCTTCATTTTCTCGGAATAATCTTGTAGTAAACCTTTATTACTTATAATTAAAAACATTTATTTCTAAACCATACACCATATTATTAAATTTATGATTGAAAGTGTATTAGAAAAAGTTATAAAATTCCTTTCATCATCAGAAAATATTTTTGCACCTATCCTTGAAATTCCATTAAGTGATGAAAACATTCATATAATAGACCTGAGCAATAACAACGTAATGTTACAGGATATTAAACTCGAGCAGCCGGAAGATTTTACAGCGCTAATTTTCGACCATATAAAAAGTGGGGGCGCAAAGGTGGGGATTGGAGGGTATCTTGAAAACCGGACCATTTACAATCAAAGCGAAAATTTTAATGGGGAAGAAAGAAGGACCATTCATTTAGGAATAGATATTTGGGCGCCGGAGGGCACTGTTGTTTATGCTCCTTTACAGGGTTCTCTCCATAGCTTTAATAACAATAAAGGCCTTGGCAACTATGGTCCCACCATCGTCCTTGAACATAATATCAAACAATTTACTTTCTTTACCTTATATGGGCATTTATCTGAACAATCCCTGGATTTTATAAAAGAAGGTGAAACTGTAAAACAAGGTAGCTTATTGGGTAGGATTGGAAGTGCAAGCGTAAATGGTGGATGGCCGCCACATTTACATTTTCAAATAATTACCGACATGCAAGGGTTTAAAGGGGATTTTCCTGGTGTTGCAGCACCTTCTAAAGTAGATTATTATTCAAAAATATGCCCCGACCCAAATTTAATTTTAAAAGTTAAAAAACTTTAAGGCAGCAAATCCTATTTGTAATTAAAGCATCAAGTAGCGGCGTAAATTTAAAGTAGCTTGTCAAATATTATCAAAGTAACATAACTGGATAGAGGATAAATTTTAATGCTGCCCCTTATTGAAATTAATAAATGAACATAAATAAAGATTTAAATGAAGTACCTTAAATTATTTTTCGTGCTTATTGCCCTTTTTATACTCCCTTGTTTTACGGGCGCAGGTACCATAAAAGCCCAATCCATTTCCGTTCAAGATCAAGATATAAAGGCGATGGTGGAAGAAATATCAAGCCAAAACCTTGAAAAATTGGTCAAAAAGATGGTGAGCTTTGGCACGCGGCATTCCTTAAGCAGCACTTCAGATAAAAACAGGGGAATTGGTGCTGCAAGGGAATGGGTAAAATCAGAATTTGAAAAATATGCCCAGGCTTCGGGAGGCCGTATGGAAGTAAAAATGGACCGTTATACCGTAAAAGCCGACGACAGCCGCATACCCCAGGATACTGAAATGGTAAATGCAATGGCCATATTAAAAGGTTCAGACCCTACGGACCCCCGAATTATAATAGTAAGCGGGCATTTAGATTCCCGTGCCACAGATGTAATGGAT
>JALZND010000144.1 GCA_030857845.1 Bacteroidota bacterium
GATCAGAGATCCACGGTTCGAGGGGGAGGTAGGGTTAAGGAGGTTGCTTTCGTCTTCCGGACGGCGGTTTTCCAAACCGCCAATAAGTAGTTTGGTTAGGAGTTTTTACTTCGCGCGGATCAGAGATCCGCGGTCTGGAGGGAGGGAGGGTTAAGGAGGTTGCTTTCGTCTTCCGGACGGCGGTTTTCCAAACCGCCAATAAGTAGTTTGGTTAGGAGTTTTTACTTCGCGCGGATCAGAGATCCACGGTCCGAGGGGGAGGTAGGGTTAAGGAGGTTGCTTTCGTCTTCCGGACGGCGGTCTTCCAAACCGCCAGAAAGTAGTTTAGTTATGGGTTTTTACTTCGCGCGGATCAGAGATCCGCGGTCCGAGGGAGGTAGGGTTAAGGAGGTTGCTTTCGTTTTTAGTTGATCAGTATTACTGAAGATCTATTGTATAACGGACCAAATTAAAAGACGATGCTGTTTTTAACTGAGCTTTTGTTATTTAACACGTCGTAAATAAAACCATTGATGATTGCATAATGTACTTCACCATTTTTTTTCAGTACAAAGTTGGGTATGGCATTATAATCCATACCTGCATTTGATACTTTACTGCTTTTTTTAATTATATTTAAAGGATATTCAGATGATTTTTTGCCTTTTTGGGTTTCTAAAACTTTTACAGAAGTATAGCCTTTCTTAAGCATTTCATGCGGATCTAATTGCTGAAGTGCATTTAGGTCTATAACTTCTTTGGGATAAACTTTTCCTTCCTCTGCAAATAATCCTTCGCCATCCAATTCTTCATAGCCATAAAATACCGACATATCCCCTACCTCTTCTATTTTACTCTCATAATAAAATTGGGTATTATTATTAATATTTTCTTCATAGCGGTTGATGCCAATGTCCGATTTGAATATCTGCCCGTCTTTTTCAATAAACACATTCCTTACTATAAGATCAAAAATGCTTCTCCCATTCTCCGGAATTGTATAATAATTTTCTATTGCTGCTTTCTCATAAGAATGATCTGCAATTGCCGCCAAAGAAGAAACTATGGCAATGAAATTCAGCTTCCTGATAAACTGTTTTTCATGATCATTTGCATAACCTCCTGATTCTATCAAAATTGTGCTTGTTCCCCACTTTTGAATATTATCCCCAAAAGCACGCGGTTCATGGTCATCAGAATACTTTGCCACCTGGTTTGGGATATATTTTTGCAGGATATTATTAAGGTGAACAATCATTTTCATAGCCTTGCCTCGTACATCATTTACCGATTTTGCATGGTCATAAGGTGGCGCAAGGAATGAAATAGTAGCGGGGTTTCCACTTTCCCCAACACTGTACCGGGTATTTTGGTCATGAAGGTTGAACCCAAAATCTGGTTTTAGATTATCCCGCACACTTTTCAAAATTTGAGCTTCTGGAGACTGCAAGCGAATTGCATCTCTGTTTAAATCAAGGTCCTGGGCATTTCTTCTAGTATATTCCTGAGCCCCGTCCGGGTTCAGCATCGGTATGATATATAAAGTAGTTTGCTCTAATATCTGGTTTTTAATTGGATCAAGGCTGTCACGCTGATTGAAAAAATTAAACATATCCATCAAGGCCATGGTAGCAGTTGGTTCATCGCCGTGCATTTGCGACCAAAGCAAAACTTTGGTTTTTCCTGTGCCTAGTTTAATCAGGTAAATGTCCCTGCCTTCCACAGATTTCCCAACAGTAGCTACTTCATACTTATCTTTTTTTAACTTCTTGATCAAAGGGATGATATCAGCGTGTTTAAACCTCCTATGATTAATGGAAGTTTCACGATAATGATCGTAATGTTGGTCCAAGGCCTCATCTACCTGACCGATAGGCATTGATAATGAAGTAGATAAAGTCATCAATAAGTGTATAAATAAAACAGATAAGAACATTTAAATCGAAATTTATTTAAAAGAAATTAATTTTAACACAATAGCTTGTCAAGATCCTTACTTATACATTATTTACATACCATTAGGTTTAAAAATTCCGCAAATGACCTCAAATATTAAATCAAAAATAACCAATAATCAAGTCAACCACTTCCGCAAGATTGCAACAGCCATATTGGCTTTCTGCATGTTAATTTCACTTCCTGCTTGTAAAGTACAACAACTTTCGGACCCATCTACTGATTTCAAATCATTGATCCAAAACTCACAAATATTTTCTAACCACTTCATGGGGTTTTCTTTATTTGATCCTGAAACTGCCAAAACATTATATTCCGTAAACGATGATAAATATTTTATTCCTGCATCTAATACAAAGCTTTTTACATTTTATACTTGCCTGAACATTTTAGGCGATTCTGTTCCTTCTTTGCAATATTATACCAAAGGTGATTCTTTATTTTTTTCCGGTACAGGAGACCCTACATTCCTGCACCCTCAATTTAATTTACAGCCAACATTTTCATTTTTAAAAAACAGGCACGAAAAACTAATTTATGTAAACAATCCTTTTCCCGAAAATGCTTATGGGCCTGGATGGTCGTGGGACGATTATCATTATACTTTTTCAGCTGAAAAAGCACCTTTCCCTATATATGGAAATTATGTAAGCTTCTTGTACAAACCACTTCAGGTATTTCCAGATATTTATCCCTCATATTTTAATAAAGTTTCTCAAATACATGAAGTGAAAAACGTTCAGGAAAGGGATATCCAAAGGAGTTTTAATGAAAATATATTTAGCATTCAGATCAGGTCGGAAACTATTGGCGATACCATAAAAATCCCATTTAAATATTCAACAGGCCTTTTGGTCCACCTTTTAAGTGACACTTTAAAAAAAGAAGTCATTGCTGTGGAACAAAAATACCCCTTTCAAAAAAAAATCTTTTATGGATTGGCAACTGACAGCCTTTATAAAGAGATGCTATGGGAAAGTGACAATTTTATTGCAGAACAACTCATGCTGATGGCTGCATTTACATTGTCAGATACCATGAAGGTTAAAAGTACCATAAATTATGCCTTGAAAAATTTATATATTGATATGGAGGATAAGGTGGTATGGGTCGATGGCTCCGGTTTGTCGCGGTATAATCTTTTCACGCCCAGGAGCATGGTTTACATTTTAAATAAATTATATCAATTTATGCCCTCACATCGGCTCTTATCCTTACTGCCTGCAGGTGGAAGATCTGGAAATCTAAAAAAATGGTATAAGGCTGATGAACCCTATGTTTTTGCAAAAACAGGTACATTGAGCAATGTCCATTGCCTGAGTGGCTATGTAAAAACCAAGAGTGGAAAAATTTTGATTTTTAGCTTTATGCACAACAATTATATCAGCACTACCAATTCATTAAGGTATGAGATGGAAAAAGTGCTGAGGCAAATTCATGACGAACTTTAAAAATGGAGCACAAATGAATTAATTGAAAAAAACGGCCGCAAAGATAACCTGCTGCAATGCTTAAAATTTAGAAACCCCTTCGTGCAACAAACCTGTGAAAGATTTGATAGTAAGCATAATTTCTGATGCAGGGATTGCAAAAATAGGCTTCTTGTTTAAAATATTGTCCCTGAAATTTACTTTGTATTTTATTTCAAGATAATCATAAATTCCAATTTGAATCTGAACAATTGTATATGAAAGCACATCGAGGTTGATATTTGTCTTTAAAGTCCCTTCATTTTGCTGCGTTTTTAAAATGACTTTTATATCGTTCATCATTTTTTTCTTTGTGACAAGGGTAATATTTCCCAATTCTTCATTGTTTCTTTCCTGCATTACATTGTAAAGGAAACCACTGTAAATAGGGAATTCTAGGTCAAAATATAATTTCAATAAAAAGTCTTCATTAAAAAGATCAATAATATTGTTGACGGGTTTCTTCAGCTCCTTTTCAACTAAATCAGCTTTTAGTTTGGTAGCATATTCAATTAAATAAATATAAAGATCAAGCTTGTTTTCAAAATACCTGTAAAAACTACCTTTCGCCACAGAAAGATTTTTAACGATTCTTGATAAAGATGCCATCTCATATGGATAAAGGGCAAACTCCTCAAAAGCTACATTTAAAATCTCCTTTTGCCTAGCTGGATCCAGATTTAAAAAAGTACTTAATGGCATAAAAGTTAATTAAAGCTATTCTGATTTCATTGGGAAATTACCCAATTGTTTTAGGTTAAAGCATATTGATCTAAACGAAATACTTAAAATGAAAGTTCTGAAGGAATTATGTATTTTTATTAATATAACAATAATCATATTTCAAAATATCCGAAAATTAACATATTCACATATTAATATTATTTTATTAAAATATTTACATTAAATCAGCTTTCTTCATCGATCCAGGATTTAGACCTTTCAAGAGCTTTGTTCCAACCTTTAAGCTGCTGTGAAATATCCTTGAGGTTGTGAGGGATAAAATAAGCATCCTCCTTCCATAGCTTATTTATTTCATTTACATCAGACCAGTAACCTACCGCCAGCCCGGCAAAATATGCAGCTCCTAATGCTGTTGTTTCTTTAATGTTCGGAATAATTACTTTTAAGTTCAGCGAGTCAGCTTGGAATTGCATCAATAATTTATTTTCTATAGCCCCTCCATCTACCCGGAGTTCTTTAGGATCTATTTTGGCATCTTCTTTCATTGCCAGAATTACATCCATTGTTTGAAATGCTATGCTTTCCAAAGCCGCCCTCGCAATGTGCCCGGCATTTGCACCACGTGTCAACCCCATAATACTCCCCCTTGCATATTGATCCCAATGAGGCGCGCCTAAGCCAGTAAAAGAAGGCACAAAATAAACTCCGCCATTGTCAGGCACAGTTTTCGCCAATGCTTCTACTTCACCAGAAGTTTTGATGATTCCCAATGAATCCCTTAGCCATTGCACAACGGCGCCGGCTACAAAAACCCCACCTTCTAAAGCATAAGTAACTTTATTATCAAGTTTCCATGCTATTGTGCTCAAAAGATTGTGTTGCGAATTTACCGGTTTATTCCCAGTGTTCATCACTATGAAACATCCGGTACCATAAGTATTTTTTAACATGCCTGGTTTTATGCACATTTGCCCAAAAAGCGCAGCTTGCTGGTCACCAGCAATGCCCGCAATGGGTATGGGTGTCCCAAATAAAGCAGTTTCGGTCTCACCATATATTTCGCTGCAACTTTTTACAGTGGGGAGCATACCTGGCGAAATGTCAAAAATTTCAAGGAGCTCTTGGTCCCAGTGCAATCCATGAATATTGAACAACATGGTCCTGCTGGCATTGGTTACATCCGTTGCATGAATTTTCCCACCTGTTAACTTATACAGCAACCAACTGTCGATAGTACCAAACATAAGGTTATCCTCATTGGACTTCGTTTTTGCTCCTTCAACATTATTCAGGATCCAGTTTATTTTACTTGCAGAAAAATAAGCATCAATCACAAGGCCAGTTTTTTCCTTAATTAGCTGTTGATTTCCTTGTGATTTAATTGTGTCGCAGTATCCAGAGGTCCTTCTATCCTGCCAAACAATTGCTTTTGATATTGCCTTTCCAGTGACTTTATCCCAAACAACGGTTGTTTCCCGTTGGTTAGTAATACCTATAGCTGCAATTTGTATGGAATCAATAGCTGCCATCGAAATCGCCTGCTTGGCCACTGATAATTGTGTCTCCCATATTTCTTCAGTATCATGTTCTACCCATCCGGGATGCGGGAAATATTGCGTAAATTCTTTTTGTGCAATGGCGATCAGATCACCTTTTTTATCAAAAATTATAGCACGGCAACTAGTAGTGCCTTGGTCGAGTGCAAGGATATATTGGTTCATATCGATTAAATTTTCTTCTTAGCCTTCTCCCTAATCTATGAATAACTACTTAATGCACAAAATTTAAATGTACATCAATGGCTTTTTTGAATTGTTCATAAAGAAGTGCTGATTAAGATTCGCGGTGAATAATTTACCAAACTTAAACAAACCAATGACTTGCTCCCAGACCAGACATCTACTTTCTAACACTTGGATTAAAGACCTTACAGATACCACGGATTCCACTGATAAAAACAATTGCCGAAGAATTGTCATGCCGTGGTATAAACCACGGAGAGGATTGCAAAACAGTTGCAGTCGACTTGGCATGTCGTGGGACAAGCCACGGAGCAATTTTTGATGAAATTATAATTTAGTGGAAGGAAACCTGGAAGTTGGCAAAAATTTGTCGTGAAAGAACCAGTTCATGGAGCTAGCAAAAAAAATAAATAAAAATGTTCAGCCTATTTTATTAAAAGATAAATACTTAATTTTTTCACCTTTTTCGGTAAATATATTCTCATAATTAGTTTTAATGCCTTGATGTATTGGAAGAAGATGTGAATAGTACAAATCGTAAGTGTATTGAAGGTTCTGTACTTTGTGTTTCTTAATTCCCTCTAAGGAATAATCAAAAAAATCTGTATTGTCAGTTTTTAAATGTAGGGTTCCACCTGGCCGTAAAATATTTAGGTACATGTCCAAAAACCTATTGCATGTCAACCTTCTTCGCTCATCCCTCCCTTTAGGCCTTGGGTCTGGAAAGGTGATCCATATTTCGCTTACTTCACCCGGGTTAAAAAAATCTTCGAGATGATGAATAATCGTCCTAAGAAATGCAACGTTTTTCAGTCCTTGCTGCAGTGCAAGCGAACTCCCAACCCAAATCCTGTCACCTTTTACATCAATTCCAATAAAATTTTTATGTGGGTTCAATTTTGCAAGGGAAATGGTATATTCCCCTCTTCCACATCCCAATTCCAAAACTAAATCCTGGTTGTTTTCAAAAAATGAATTGTTCCAATTACCTTTGATTTTATCAAATAGAGCTTTTCCTTCTTCCAAAATATTAGGTCTTGTGGCTATCTCATGGAACCTAAAAAGCTTTTGTCTCATTATATTTTATAATCCTTCAATTTCTGCAACTACAAATATACTGCCCCCAATAAATATCAAGTCATCTTCGGTTGCATTATTTTTTGCTAACGTAATAGCTTCATTTACATCATTTACCCATACGCCTTTTAAACCGTATTTTTCAGCTGCATTCTTAAGGGCTTCAGCCTCCATAGCTCGAGGTATAGAGGCCTGGGTAAAATAATATTGAGCTTCCATTGGCATCATTTGGAGTACTTTGGAAGGGTCTTTATCTTTTACAACACCAAAAACAATATGCAGCTTCTTGAAATCTATTGTTTTAATCTGCGCTATTACTTGTTTTATGCCCTCTTCATTATGTGCTGTATCACATATTGTTAAAGGTGAAGTGCCTAAAACCTCCCACCTGCCTCTTAATCCTGAAAGCTCTTTTACCTTTTTAAAACCTTCCCTTATGTTGGCTTCTTCAATTTTATATCCCTTCTTCACCATTTCATCAATTGCACATAATATGCCCGGCAAATTTTTAGTTTGATATTGCCCAGGCAATTGAAATTCTACATGCGGATATAATAAATTTTCGTTTTTCAAAACATCGAACGTCAAGCCTACCGGAGCATAGACTATGTTTTGCAACTTAAATTTCTCTACTGCAAAAGTTAATTTTGTATTTACCTCCGTAGCTTTATTTTTAAATATATGCGCTACCTCAGCCTGTAGTTCTGAAATAATTACAGGTACCATAGGTTTTATTATCCCGGCTTTTTCAAAAGCAATTTCCGGTAAAGTATCCCCTAAAAAATCCTGATGGTCATAACTGATATTGGTTATGATAGAAATTTCCGGTGAAATGATATTAGTAGAGTCAAACCTTCCGCCCATACCAACTTCAATTATGGCAATATCTACCTTTTGCCTGCTAAACTCATGAAATGCCATGGCTACCGTCATTTCAAAAAAAGAAGGCTGTACAGATTCAATAATTGCCTTATTGCTTGCCACAAAATCTACAACCTGCTGTTCCCCAATCGGCATGCCGTTGATCCTGATCCTTTCTGTAAAGCTCTTAAGATGGGGTGATGTATAAAGTCCTGTTTTAAATCCTGCTGATTGAAAAACGGCTGCAAGGGTATGGGCAGTGCTTCCCTTACCGTTGGTGCCAGCTATATGGATGCTTTTGAATTTTTCCTGCGGGTTGCCAAGGTGATTGCATAATAGCCTGGTGTTGGTAAGGTCTTTTTTAAAGGCAATGTGCCCAACCCTTTGAAACATGGGCAATAAATTATACAAATAATTTATTGTTTCATTATATTTCACAGAATAGCTTGCTTGTTATTTGGAGGAAATCCTGAATGTGATAGTTCCTGTTGAAGTAGGTGCTGCTGATGTATTGCCTGAGAGTTTGCTGAAGGTAAGCTTTTCTACTTCTGCACGGTAGACCCTTTCTATTGCCGGGCTTACACTGCCTTGTATCCTTCTTACAGAAATTATATCCCCCTGGTCGTCAATTTTTACTTCAAAAACAAGTAGCCCTGTTTCATTGGATTGATCATTTGGACGAGGCTCAAAA
>JALZND010000145.1 GCA_030857845.1 Bacteroidota bacterium
GGACCAAGGAATTTGTCTTTGAAGAAAATAAAAAAGGAATTCCTATGGTAAGTGAATGGAGGTCATTAAATAAAGATAATACACTAACTTGGGTTGAGACACAATCTTCCTTGATCCTTGACAGGTCATGCAAACCTTTCCTGTTAATTGCAATATGCAAAGACATAACAGCGCGTAAAATAGCAGAAATAAAGCTTCAGGAAAGCCAGCAACGGTACCAATCACTATTTGACTATAACCCGGATGCTATTTTTAATTTAGACCTTGATGGGAAGTTTACCGATGTAAACCCGGCAGCACTTGATATGGCACAAACAAATAAAGAAAATTTGATTGGTGCCTCTTTTAAGAATATAGCTAACCCAAAAGATAATGATGTGTACGAAAACTTACTTAAAAGGGCTATTACAGGATCTATTACGGGTTATACTATGGAAATTGTCAATTCTAGAGGTCAAAAATCAAAGATTAGCCTTACGAATGTGCCGATAATTGTTGAAGGTAAAATGATCGGGGTTTCAAGTATAGTTCGGGATATCACAGAAATTTCTAGGCTTCAAAAGGAAAAAGATCTTTTATATTCAATATCCAACCATATTGACAATGAGGATACCTTAAAAACTGCCATAGACAAATCTTTGAAGGATATATGTGATTTTAATAACAGTGTAGTGGGGGAAATTTGGATTCCTGCTTCCAGTAAAAAATCCATACGGCTGCAACATTGTTTCAGTAAGGATGAAATTAAATTTAAAAGATTTATAAATTTCTCTCAGACACTTACCTTAAAGCCTGGTGAAGATATTCAAGGGTTCGCCTGGGATAACCAGCAGGTTACCTGGCATGAAAATATCCCGGAAGAACCTTTTTTTGTAAGAAAAGATTTGGCCTTAAAGGCCGGATTGAAATCATGCCTGAGTGCCCCTCTGAAATTTAAAGGGGAATGTATGGCTATTTTGACCCTTTTTACTGAAGGAGGAAAAATTGCCGACAAACATTTTATAAGTTTTTTAGAAATTGTTTCCAGTCATTTGGCTGCCGAAATATTTAAAAGAAAGTCCAGGGACGAGCTAAACCTTTTTTTTGAAATCTCCACAGATTTATTGTGCATAGCTGGTTTGGATGGTTATTATAAAAAAGTAAACAAAGGGTTTTCTGATGCTTTGGGACATAACCTTGAGTCCTTTTTGGAAAAACCATTATTAGGGTTTCTGCATCCAGAGGATGTGGAGAATACAAAATTGGAAGTTAAAGGCCTTGAAGGAGGTGAACCTGTACAGTGTTTTATAAACCGGATGAAATGTGCTGACGGGACCTTTAAATGGTTTGAGTGGACCGCTCAATCTTTGCCAGACCAGGAAGTATTCTTTTGTATCGGCAGGGACATCAGTTATCAAAAGTCAAGGGAAGAAGAATTACAAAGGATAAAATTAGCTGTCGAGGGCACCAATGATGCAATTGCAATATTGGATCAAGCCAGAAAGCCTATTTACCACAATAAAGCTTTTATACAATTGATAGGCTATTCACCTGAAGAATTGATTTACATTGGTGGGCCTGCAGCTTTGTATATCAACCGCGGGCAATTTGAAAAAATTAAAAAGATAATCAACAAAGGCCAAGCTTTTGAGGGCGATGTTCAATTGTTGAGCAGGAATAAAACCGTTGTGGATTTTAATATAAGGGCAAATATTATTTATGATGCACAAAAACAAGATATTGGTCTTCTCATAATTTTTACCAATATCAGCGAGAGGTTGAAAATGGAGAAAAAAATCCATTATGAAAAGTATTTTGCCGAAACTACGATAAATGCACTTCCTGGAATTTTTTACATGCTCGATAAAAAAGGATCGTTTAGGAGGTGGAACAAAAATTTTGAAAGAATAACCCAATATTCAAAAAAAGAAATAAAGCAGTTAACCACTGTTGATTTGTTCCATAAGGAAGAACAAACTGTGGTAGGTTCAAAAATCAAGGAAGTTTTTGAAAAAGGAGAAGCTTATGTTGAGGCTTCATTAGTCAATAAAAGTTCAGAACGCATTCCTTATTACTTTACAGGTATGCTTACCAAAGTCGATAAGGAGGAGTTCTTGTTGGGTTTTGGAATTGATATCACGGAACAAAAAACTGTTCAGGAACAACTGAAAGAAGCCCACAACGCACTTGCTTTAAGGGCTGAGGAGTTAAAAATATCTAATGAAGAGCTTGAAAATTTTGCCTATATAGCCTCTCACGACCTTCAGGAGCCACTCAGGATGATAACTGGTTTTTTGCAGTTGCTGCAAGAAAAATATAAAAACAATTTAGATGAAGATGGGGTGCAATATATCCATTACGTGTTAGATGGCGCCGAGCGGATGAAAGCCTTGATACTTGACCTTTTAGAATATTCTAAAGTAGGCACAAACACTACAGTGTTTTCCGAAATAGATTTAAATGTGGTAATGGAAGATTTACGTAATATTTTTAAAGAGAAAATTGAAGAAGAAAATGTAAAAATAATTTGTGATAGCCTGCCCTTGATAAAAGGTATAAAGATTCAGATAATGCAGCTGTTCCAGAACCTTATTGGCAATGCTATAAAATACAGAAGCAAGGAAGATCCAATAATTCATATTACTGTGGAAGAAAATAAACGTAGCTGGATTTTCTCTGTATCTGACAATGGAATTGGCATCCAGGAAAAGTACCACGAAAAAGTTTTTGTTATTTTCAAAAGGCTTCATACCAGAAAAGAATATTCCGGCACAGGTTTAGGCCTAGCAATTTGTAAGAAAATCGTGGAAAGGCAGGGTGGGAAAATTTGGGTAGATTCCAAGGAGCATGAAGGAAGTAAATTTTCTTTTGAAATAATGAAATGATTTTATATATTATATTTTACATCTCATTTTATGGTATATAATTACCTGAAAATTTTAGTGGTTGAGGATAATTTGGGGGATTTTATTCTCCTTTTGGAAATGTTGGCAATCATGGGGGTGGATAAGCAAAATATTGTTAATACCCAGGATTTAAATTCCACAGTAGATGTTCTTGAAAAAAATAATTTTGATTTGGTGTTCCTGGACCTTTCATTGCCCGATAGTGAAGGTTTAGAAACATTTTATATTACAGAATCTGTTTGCAATAGCAGCCCTATAATTGTGCTTTCAGGTTCCAGGGATACTGAAGTAGCTTTGGAAACAGTAAAAATGGGTGCCCAGGATTATCTTATAAAAGGTGATTTCGATGGGAAGATCCTTGTAAAATCTGTTGCCTATTGCATTGAAAGAAAGAAGAACCTGGACAATATCAGGGACAGTAAAAAAAATTACGAAGCATTATTTGAAAAAAACCCATTGCCCATGTGGGTTTATGATGTTGAAACCCTAAAATTTTTGTACGTAAATAAGGCCGCGGTAGAACATTACGGGTATTCAAAGGAAGAATTCCTGAATATGGACATAATGGATGTCAGACCTAAGGAAGAGTGGGGAAAATTAAAAGAGGACGTTGCCAGCCGGAACCCGAGCAATAAACATACTGCCGAACGGACTCATTTGAAAAAGAATGGGGATAAGATTTTTGTGGAAATAAATTCGAGTGCTATTACCATTGATGGAAGAAAATCAAGGTTGGTGCTGGCCCATGATATCACCGAAAGGAAAATTGTTCAAAGCAATGTTTTCTTCCAGGCAAATATCTTACAAAATATTACCGAAATTGTTGTTGTGACCAATTTAAAAGGAACCATAGTTTATTGGAACCAAGGAGCTACCGAATGCTATGGTTATGATAAAGAAGAAGTGATTGGGAGGTCTGTAAACTTCATTATGGACCCTGAAGAATCTTTTACATTTTCCATGATCATCAGCCACCTCCAGGAAAATAAAATCTATGAAAAGAAATCCAAGCTATATTCCAAATTTAACCAAGAGTTGTGGATAGATTCAAAGATATCTTTTATATATGACGTTGATGATAAGATAACCGGGCTTTTATTTATTTCAAGGAATGTCTCTGAAAAAGTAAAAAATGACAACCGTCTTTTACTTCAAAAACATGCTCTCGATGCTGTAGGATTGGGAATCATCATTACCGACCCGCATCAAAAAGACAATCCGATAATATATGCCAACCCAAAATTTAAAGAAATTACGGGATATACAGATGAAGATATAATTGGGAAGAACTGTAGTTTTTTGCAGGGAGAAAAGTCCAACAAAGAAATTTTGTTCAGGATTAGGTATGCTTTCAAGAAGCCAACACATTTTCAGGGCGAAATGCTCACCTATAAAAAAAACGGCGAGTATTTTTGGTGCAACCTCATTATTGACCCTGTATATGACGAACGGGAAAAGCTGATTAATTTTATAGGCTTTATTCAGGACATTTCACTACAAAAGAAATCTGAAGATGAATTGATCTATAAAAATAAAGAGTTGAATACCTTTATTTATAGGGCCTCACATGATTTGCGCAGCCCTATTGCGTCTTTGATGGGATTGACGGAAGTTGCCCAATTGGAATTTGGAGAATTACCTAAAGTAATAGATTATTTAAAGCTCATAAATCAAACTTCCACCAGGCTTGACGGGATATTGAAAAACCTGCTAAACCTAACTGCTATAAAACAAGGCGACCCAATATATCAGGAGCTTTGTTTGGACGAAATAATTCAAGAGGTTGTGGATGGTTTCAGTGAAACACCAGACTTTAATACAGCTGCCATTAATCTAGATTTTGAAAAACCAGCTATATTGGTATCAGATAGAGCAATTTTGCATTCTATCCTGAAAAACCTCATAGAAAATGCTTTGAGATATAAAAAAACCCGAAATCACGACCATTCTGTCAGGATTAGCTTTTCCAAATTTCATAATAAATATAGAATTGTTTTGGCAGATAATGGAATAGGTATTAAGAAAGAAGGTATCAACAAGGTATTTGATATGTTTTACAGGGGCACTGAAGTTTCAAAAGGAAGCGGTCTAGGCTTGTATATGGTAAAGAATTTTGTCGATAAACTTAAAGGCAACGTCGAAATATTTAGTGAATATCAAGTGGGCACCACATTCGTTGTAGACCTTCCGGAAGTAAAAGCAGAAAAATAAAAATGGTTCAGGTAGTTCATAGTTAAGGAGTTGCACCTGTTAGTTTTTATTTTTTACATATTCACACATTAACTCACTTAAATATTCTAATATACTATCATTCATCATTCATCATTCATCATTCACAATTCATCATTCATCAAAATTCCTACCTTAGGTAAGGCCTCCATTCTTCTCTTGATAATCCGGAAAAGTCCCTTAAAAAAATAATGTAAGAAGGTTTATAAGGTTGTTTTGCCAATGCCATGCCTGCCTCTTGTGGCGTGTGGTGACCTTTTTTTGCATTACAATGCTTGCAGGCAGTAATAAGGTTTTTCCAGGTGGATTTTCCCCCACGGGAGCGTGGCATAACATGGTCAATGGTAAGTTCTTTTCCTGCCCCACAATATTGGCATTCAAAATGGTCACGCTTAAATATGTTCTGGCGTGTAAGTACCACCCCCCGGTAAGGGATGCGGATATAATGGTGGAGCCTGATTACGGCAGGCATTGGATAAACTTCAGAAATTGTTCTCAAAGATTGGTTTGCTGCACCAGAGAGTAGCTCAGCCTTTTGTAAAAATACCAATAGAAAAGCCCTCTGTACAGTACAAACTGTAAACGGGCTGAAATCCTGATTTAACACTAAAACATTTCTCATCATCTATATTATATTCAGAATCAGAAATGCTCATTATTACACTTTCCTTCGGTTACATCCTTATGAGCATTTTTTAAACATGATTATTTTAATTTCCAAACTATTTTTTTAACCCTATTAATGCAATTGATAATTTACGATTTTAAAATCCTTCTTAAAGATGACAGGGGATGTGAGTAAACATTATTCTCTTTATCAAAGATCCCATTTTCATCTATTTTTTCAATTTTTACTTTTCCAGATGCATGGATGATGTTTCCATCTTCCAAAATGATACCAACATGGTACACCCGACCTTGTGTATTTGTGAAAAATGCCAGGTCACCAGGGGCAGCATCTTCTATGTCAGGCACAATTTTCCCAACCAATGCCTGTTGGTATGCATCCCGAGGCAATTTGTACCCACAAATTTTAAACACTTTTTGGGAAAACCCGGAGCAGTCAATTCCAAAAGGTGATTTTCCTCCCCATAAATACGGAGTATTAAGGTATTGAAGTGCTACTTCTTTAAGAAATTTATAGTCACGCTTTTCCCATATACTTTTTGACCCTCCAGAATATTGAAGTTCGTCTTCCATTCGGAACAATTCGTTGCTTGCCATGGGCAAAATACTTCCCAAAACAACATGGATTACTTGCTTTTTAAACAAGATCTTTGCTGTTACGTCAGTGCAAATTTTATAATCCAAATTGTTTATCTGGTAAAAAAATGGCTCCGAAATAAAAGAATGCTGCTTTTTATCAATCCAGCCTTCATAATCATCATAGTAAATCTTAATTTTTAACCACTTTCCATTTTCAGACTCTTCAAGCACCGAATAATGGTCTCCAAACAATAGCTGAGTTACCATTTCACTTTTGTCAGAGTCACTGCTTCTTACGGGAACTATACTGAGCCTGCATATTCCCCTAAAAGATACTGTTGGCGTAGATATACCTTCATCAAATTCTATTTTGAAATGTCCCATCTAACCATTAAAATTTTATTCTTTCCATTTCCCTTTTTACATCCTTGTCCTTAATATCATCACGCTTATCAAAGAGTTTTTTACCTTTGGCCAGAGCTATTTCTAATTTTGCTTTGCCCCGTTCATTGATAAATAATCGGATTGGTACAATTGTAAGGCCTTTTTCTTGTTTGCTTTGAAGCTTTTTCAACTCTTTTTTGTTCAGGAGCAGCTTTCGTTCCCTTGTAAGCTCGTGGTTATAATGGGCAGCCTGTACATAAGGAGAAATGTGCATTTGTTTTACCCATAGTTCTTCTCCATAAAAGACACAAAAAGCGTCCTGAAGGTTTACTTTGCCCTCACGGATTGACTTTATTTCAGTCCCCATGAGCACAATGCCTGCTATATAGGTATCAATGAAGTGGTATTCGAAGCTTGCCCTTCTGTTTTTGACCTGGATGTTGTTTGAAAATCTATTTTCGTTTGCCATGTTTCTTTTATGTTGAAATCTGAGGTAATAAACCTATTGTTTCAAACCCGCTAATAATTCTTTTAACTTTTCTTTTTTAATTATCTTTTGTCCTGTTTCCCCTGTCGCTACAATCCTTTCTCCCACCTTTACGACAATTTCACAAAGTAAAGCATTTTCAACGAATGAAATTACTGTTGCTTCAATTACCACTTCCTCACCTATTATTGCTGGGTGGAGATGTTTCACATGGAGTTCCGTGCCTATTCCTTCTTCATCTTCTTTGATTAGGTCCAGCACAAACAACCTGGAACACCATTCCATGTCCCTTGCAAGGGAAAATGTAGCATAGACTTCATGGACAACCTGTTCAGGGAAAGCCGCAATGTCTTCTGGTAATACAATTTTTTTATAAATTTTTCTGTCACCTGAATTCAACATTGGCCAGCTACCTTAAAAAGCATATTCGATAACTTAAAATATTAAATTTTATCGAACAAAAAAAGAAATGAAAAAAATCATGTAAAAATATTGGCAATGAAAGATTTAAGAAGAAGTAAACCTACTGGCACACATTCCGGTATCAGGTAGGCAATTGAGTCTTGATATAATTTCCATTTATGCACTATTTACAAAAACTAGCAGAAGAAATTTACTTTGGGGCGAGTAAGAAATTAGGTTGGATTTTTATAACCTAAATCAAAACTTACCTTTACCCATCTAAGGACAACTTACATAAATGGCATGATCCAATTATTTTACAAAACAATTTTATTTTTTATTTTTATGGCAGCAACTGGTTATTAAATTAAAAATCTGCCTTGCACTGTTATCAAGATAATCCTAAACACTTTTAAAACATTATTCAAACTTCATTCTGGGCAGAGGTTCCACATCTTGATTTGCAAATTGTCCAGCTTGATACTTGTAATAACCAGCTATGGCAATCATCGCTGCGTTATCGGTACAATATTGAAAATCTGGGATAAATATTTCCCATCCTTTTTTTACTGCAACTTCCTTTAATTGCTCCCTTAAATCTGTATTTGCAGAAACCCCACCTGCTATGGCAATCCTGTTTATGCCCGTTATTTCTGAAGCCTTTACTAATTTATCCAACAGCATTTTGACCAAATGCCTTTGCATGCTGGCGCATATATCATTCAGGTTATTCTTAACAAAATCCGGGTCTTTTTTAGTTTGGTCCCTTAAAAAATACAAAAAAGCTGTTTTTATCCCACTAAAAGAAAAATGAAGGCCGGGCATGGAGGTATGAGGAAATTTAAATACATCAGGATTGCCATTTT
>JALZND010000528.1 GCA_030857845.1 Bacteroidota bacterium
CTTTTAATAAAGGGAATTAATTATACTTTTTCAAATATATCCGTATAGAAAAAGATGTCTTATTAAAATTCAGAATTTTCCATATATTTTCTCCCGACCTAACGGCACTTTTTTAGTTATGAAAATACCTCCTTATGCTAAGTATGTAATTATCTTAATTGGTTTTGTTACAATTTTCTTTATCCTGTTTATTGGAAAAACTATTATCATCCCAATTTTTATTGCCTTGTTATTTTCTTTGTTGATGCTCCCCTTCAGCAATTGGCTGGAAAAAAAAGGTATTTCGAGAGGTCTTTCAGCTATTATTTCAATATTGTCAATCATGTTGTTGTTGTCAGGACTTGGGTTTTTCCTGTTCACCCAAATTAAAGGCATTGCACAAGATGCTGATAGAATTCAAAGTGAGGTACAATCTTTTCAAAAGGAGGCACAATATTATATTGAAGATAGAATAGGGATAAAAAAACAGGAACAAGCGGATTATATCGAAAAAGTGCAGGAAAATTCCAACGGAAGTATTGCGCAGACCATCATGAAGATGGCCTCATCACTGTTCATTGCTTCTATATTACTGCCCATGTCTATGTATTTTATGATGGCCTACCGCAGCCATTATAAAGAGTTCCTTTTTCAATTATATGATGAAGATAAACACAGCGATATCCAAAGAATATTTAAAAGCCAGAAAAGCATTATAGTGAAATATATAACAGGGATATTTACAGTGGTAGTTATTTTATCTGTGTGCAATATCATTGCCCTGATGCTTTTTGATTTGGAACATGCTGTGCTTTTTGGTGTGATGGCAGCCTTACTTAATATCATTCCCCTGATAGGGACCGTTGTAGGATCGTTGCTCCCGGTGCTATTTGCTTTGATCATGAAAGATACCATCTGGTTCCCGATCGGGATTGCCTTATATTTTTGGGGGATTCAAATAATAGAAAGCAGCATTATAACGCCCAATGTGGTAGGAAATAGTGTGAGGACTAACCCTTATGCTATTATTCTTGCAGTTTTTATAGGTGGCGAAGTTTGGGGTGCGGCAGGTATGGTATTATTCATCCCAATGTTGGCCCTGGTAAAGGTATTTTGCAGGTTAATTGAACCATTGCATCCATATGGATTTCTTTTAACCGATCCGGACGTCCATAAAGATGGCTTTCTAACAAAAGGTTTTAATAAAATTAAAGGTATGTTTACTAAAGGATGATGGATAGTACTCTTTATCAATTTTCAAAAAAAATGGATTTAACAAAATACCCTTCTGAACATTGTTATATCCATATCAACTTTTTGTGTTACAAAGATACTTTACTTCTAAAATAGGGCAAGACTTTTTCCCCAAAAACCTCAATAAATTGTTCTTGCTTTAAATTAACATTGTGCAAGTCTATTTCATTAAAACCTAATTCTATATAAGAATTGATCCACTCTATATGTCGCTCGGGATTGGATGATATGTTTACCATTTTGGCAACATCTTCAGGTGTGACATTTTTAGCAGCCATTTCAAGTTGTGCTACTGACCTGAAATGTGCAGAAAGTTCACTTTCAAAAATATTGGTTCTCCATTGTTCATGGGCACCCAGCATTGCAGATTCATCGTCTTTATCATAAGAAAGCTGGACTTTCAGGATCATAGGCTTATTTTCGCCACCTCCTTCATTCCAGGCATCTACAACTTTTTTGAGTAGTTCTTTAGGTTGTGAAATAGTGATCATCCCATCGGCCCAACCGGCCATCCAACGGGCAGTAACAGGGGTAATAGCTGCACCAAATACCGGAGGTGGCGTTTTTGGCCTGGAATATAACTTTGCCTCTTCTATTTGGATTAGGCCTTTATGAGTTACTGTTTTCCCTGACCATAAAGCGCGCATAACTTCCACAGATTCTTTTAATCTTTGGTTCCTGTCTTCTTTTATAGGCCATTTTTCACCCGTAATTGCTTCATTGATAGCTTGGCCACTTCCTGCAGCAATCCTAAACCTATTGGGGAACATTTCTTCAAGGGTTGCGGCTGCCTGTGCAATAATGGCTGGGTGGTACCGGCCGCCTGGGGCATTTACTACACCAAATTTTAATGTAGTTACAGCCATGGCGGCTCCCAACCACGACCAGGCAAAACCACTTTCGCCTTGCTCTGAATTCCATGGATGAAAATGATCAGAAGAAAAAATAAATTGAAATCCAGCTTTTTCGGCTTTTTGGACTAATTTTAACAACGCACTTGGACTAAATTGTTCATGCGATGCATGATATCCTATTTTTGCCATTTTTATAATTTATAAAATAATTGTAATTGTCTCACAAAAATACCAGAGGTTCCTTTAATACCATGAAGGTACTAGAAAAAGAAGCCACCAAATGATTGATTCATCCAGATTCTTTCAATTTTAAAGGAACCTTGGATAAATAAATAATATATCTTTTCCCGAATTAATTTTCAAACCACAAATAATTTTATTTGTTTATTATTTTTAACCGAAGATCATTATTGAGAATTAAATTGACATAATGAATATCCAAACAAATATCTGTTCGCAGAATAATAAAAAATGTTTTCATTGTTTCCCCAACTAAAACAGGATAAGTATGAAAAGCACATCAAATAAAAGTCATGATCGGGTACGGGAT
>JALZND010000146.1 GCA_030857845.1 Bacteroidota bacterium
TAAGTCGATTTTCATGGAGATTATTGTTTTGCTGCTGTCATAAAATTAAATAATAACGAATAGTGGAAAATCCTGAAAAATATCAGACCTGACAAAAGATCCTCGAAAATAGTAGTCAGAATTTTACAATGTACCTAGTAATAAAGAACCTTAATCTTTTAGGAGAGTATAACTTCCAGGAGTCTGATACCAATACAATCCCGTTTGATTTGGAGAAAAAAATGGAGTTGGAATTCGAGATAGAAATGTTGTTTAATGCATTGGAATTAAAACATTTGCATGCTTAGCCACTATGATTTTACCATAATTATGCAAACACACCCCTCATAGGAAACTGGTATGGTAAAGGTACTCGTATCAAACACACTCACAAATCTTCATCAAATTGCAGTCTTTATGAAAAATTTGGCGGTCGCATGAAATATATTAACCAATTTTAAATATTTAGAGCCATATTTATAATCAGTTGATAAACCCAATATCGCTTCAATCAACAAAAAAATACCCCTTCATTCACAACTAATTCTAAAAATCGGGATCCAAACCCAGCCTCTCCCTAAGCTCCATCAATATGGGATGCTTTTCGACCAGGTGATCAAATTTTTCCCTTGTGGTATAAAGTCTTCTTTTTCTTTCTTCAGCATTGATTACTGCCTTTATAGTGATGCCATCATTCTTAAGCTTCTCCCTTAAAAAAGCCAAAAGCTCAGGTTTTAGATTGGTAAGGGTTTCTTCCTGAAGTGGGTTTGAAAGTTTTATTTCGATAGAATAATCTTCAAGCAAGTTTATATCTTCATTCAGAAGAATATAATCGGTACTTTTGCCATCGAATTTTTTTATATCAGCAAAATCTTCCCAGTATTTCCTTAGGTCTTGCAAGCCAAAAGCTTCTGTCCTGCTTTGATTTTTATAAGCAGGCTCTTCTACAACACTTACCGTACCTTGTTCATCAAAGGTTGTAGTTTGCTTTGCGAGTTCATGTAATGAAGGGATTTTAGAAGTTTTCTTTATTTTGTTATAAGATGAAACAAAGGGTTTGCTTTCTTCTTTGGGCGCAAATGCTGCAGATGGTATTGCCTCTTGCTCCTTAATCAAGGGTTGAGTGCTTTTAGTAGGTACTTTTTCTTCTACAACAAATTGCTGGGGAAGTGAAGGTCCGGTATTAGCTTCTTCGGTGGGAGCCTCAGTACTTACACTACTTTTTTTTTTACTTCGGCACCATTACCTTGTGGGCTGATACTTGCTAAACTTACAGCAGCATTTATATGTGCCATTTTCATTAAGGTAATTTCAATATGCAGCCGTTGGTTTTTGCTGCTTTTATAGTTAAGGTCGCAAACATTGGCCAGGTTCAAGGCTGTGAACAAAAATGAAAGGCTTGCACTTTGCGCCTGTTCCAGGTATTTTTTTTGCACAGATTCCGAAACCTCAAGCAGTTTTACAGTGACGGGGTCTTTACATACCAAAAGGTTTCTATAATGTGATCCAAGTCCCAAAATAAAATTATGTCCATCAAATCCCTTTTTCAGGATTTCGTCAAAAATCAAAAGTGCCTGAGGGACATTTTCTTCCAAAAGGCTATCGGTGATCCTGAAGTAATATTCGTAATCTAAAATATGAAGATTGTCTATGGTAGCCTGGTATGTAACTTTACTGCCAGAAGAAAAAGTAACTATAAGGTCAAATATAGATAAAGCATCCCTTAATGCGCCATCTGCTTTTTGAGCAATGAGCCGCAATGCTTCATCTTCATAACCAATATCTTCTTTTTTGGCAATGTAGCTTAGGTGTTTTGCTATATCCTGGATTTGAATCCTGTTAAAGTCAAATATTTGGCATCTTGATAGGATTGTAGGGATAATTTTATGCTTTTCAGTAGTGGCAAGAATAAAAATAGCATATTTGGGCGGTTCTTCCAGGGTCTTCAAAAATGCATTAAAAGCAGCATTTGAAAGCATATGAACCTCATCTATTATATAAATTTTATATTTGCCTGCCTGCGGGGCATACCTTACCTGGTCCACAAGGTTCCTGATGTCGTCAACAGAATTGTTGGAGGCGGCATCAAGTTCGTGGATGTTCATGGAATTGTTGTTGTTGAAGCTAACGCAAGAGTCACATACATTGCAAGCTTCAATTTCATTGGTCAGGTTTTGGCAGTTAATGGTTTTTGCCAAAATTCTCGCACAGGTAGTTTTGCCCACACCTCTGGGGCCACAAAAAAGAAAAGCCTGAGCCAGGTGATTATTTTTTATGGCATTTTTTAAAGTAGTAGTAATATGGTCCTGGCCAACTACACTGGCAAAATCCCCAGGCCTGTATTTGCGCGCTGATACAACAAAATTTTCCATCCCTGCAATTTAAGAAATCTTCCTGTTTATCTATGCTAATTTTTTTCAGAAATTTACTTCAATGCCATTCTGTAAAGTATAGATAAATTTTCGGACTGGTACAATAGGATGGTTTTCAAAGGTGCTTGAGAAAGTAGTTTTCATCGATACTTTTTTGGAAACCCTAACACTGGCGTTGGCTTCCCCGCTTATACGCTGCCGGAAAAGGCCCACTTTTTGGTCATGTCCCACTTGGTAATATGCCATGCTGTTGAAGTTCATGTTCTCATTTACCTTCCACCTTATGGAGAGATAGTTGTTGGCTTTTAGATAAGTTACATTTTGCACAGGCACATCATGGACTGGCGATTGCCAACCCTCCTGCTCAATAAAAAAACCATGACCGGTAGTGAGGTTTAATGATTGGCTTTTAAACAAGACGTACCTGAGCCCTGTCCCGGTAAGCCTTCTGTAGTTCATTCCACGAGGCCTGTCATATTGGTATTGGGCAAAAGTTTCGTACGACATCCTGTTTTTTCGGGCGTAGTTTATGCGGAAGTGGCTATAGCCCGCACTTACAAAGGCATTGCCATTATTAGAAATATAATTAAAAAAGTTGATAAACATGTAGGTATGCCGTTTTGAAAAATAGGCAAGATCGGTGCTGGCATTTATACCTAAAAATGTTATTGCCTCATCATTTATTACACCCCGGTTGTTGAGGTTCATCCCCAAAGAAGCCTTTCCCATAAAGTATTTTGAAGAATCTTCTTCCAACCTTGATTTTTCCACATTTAAAATTTGAGAAAAAGATTGCGAAAAGGAAAGCGTGAGGAGAAAGAAGGTTATTTTTACTGCAACGGCAGGAGACATAGAATTTTATATTGGTGCTAATAAGTTTTCCCAAAGGTTAAACATTATCTTTAAAAATACAGCTCAAAAGTTAAAGATATGTTACAGGAAAAAATGAATGATGAATTTGTTTAAAATTATGAGCTTAAAGAAATGAATTATTATGAGATCTATGCCAACAGTTTAAAAAAATGTAAAACTTATGGAAACCAAACTCAGTCCCATAGAAAAGCCCGCATTGTTACAGGCTTGGATATCTTTTTTAAAAATTTATTTTCGGTAAAGTAATAAGTCAACAAAAAGTATTTTATGCCAGGCTTCCTTTGCCTTCACCTTGTTTTCATCACGGATCAGCAGCTTGGACAAGAAACCGGAATTGACCAAAGAACTGTCCATGATGATTCGGTGCAGGGTAGATCAGATCAATATTTGCAGTTTTTGTCTTGAAATTGATAAGTTCATGGCTATATATGAAAAAATATATTCTGAAAAATTTTACAGACTGGACAGCTTCCGGAAAGATCCTCTTTTATCAGCTGCTGAAAAAGCTTCACTATTATTTGCAGAAGAGCTAACAAACGACAAAATATTCTCAACAGAAACATTTGAAACCGTAAAAAGCATTTTTCAGAAAGAGAGATTGTAGAAATCGCTTGGCTTATTTCCGCAGAGCATTATTTTAATTTAAGGTACTTTACTTTTGACCTGCACTCTGATAATTTATGTAAAATAAAGATCCACAGTAAATTGTTTAAGCTAAGGAGAAACAAGTGTGAAATTAATGCTCGGCGAAATAAAGGACTGATTTTAGGACCGGAACTTATAATATTAAAGATCGGCAAAAACAGACTATCCAAAAATTAGGTATAGAAAAAATTGTAAAAATGATTTAATAATTTTGATTATAAAAAGGCTGGACAATACCAGCCTTTTAAATGCTATTATAATTTTCCTATTAGTATAATTTTTTTACATCTTTTTCATTGATCCCGTAGGTCTTTAACATTTCATCATAAGATAAAGTGCTTAAGTCAGCAGGTTTTTTAGACCTTCCATTAGCTCCAAGGGCTTCAGCGGGAAGTATGGCTACCCTGAAAAACATTTCTGTAAAAGTATCGGGATCTTGGGCATCTATTACTTCTTGTTGGGCTTCAATAAATAAAAATAGTGCCAAGTGCGAAAAAGCGAAATTGTATTTCAATGGATTTCCATCTGGATAAAAGGTTACTGGCAACGGGGTCCATACCGGCTCATCCTGAAAAACACCATATGGCATATAGACCATTATGACATCAGTATCAAAAATTTCAATATCGGTATCTTCAAAACCAAAACCTACTTCATATCCATTTTCAGAATCAAAAGTGACAGGGGGAAGATCAAAAAGAGAGGCAGTTCGAGCCGAAGCTCCTGAAGGTCCGGGAGGACCTGCCGGGCCTGAATCTCCTTGTGCCCCTGCGGGTCCTGGAGGGCCTTCTGTCACTTTGCATGATACCCCTATGGCAAAAATCATTATGAATGTTAATTGTACTAACTGTTTCATTAAGTTAAATTTGAGGATGGAAAATAAAGTGGATTATAATCAAGAAAAATTTAATAAAAAAGCAGCTTATAAACTATTTTTTAATAACCTTTATTTTACAACCCCATATATATAGGATTTTTAAAGACGAATATAAATAACAGCTGATATGGGATACAGATTGGGAAATCTTCTGCTAAAATTTTGTGAGGATCACAAGATGATAAAGATAAAAAAAAAGGCAATAGCATAAAAAGAATCATTTGAAAACATCACAGAATGTAATGCAATAAAATATATTAAAGTATGAAAAGCATTTTAATCGGTAGGATACTATAATACTTTTTGTCAAATGTAAAAAGTTGAAGTTTTTGAAGTTCTGTTGCTTTACTTCAGGATATTTATGTCATTAATAAATGGTTCACAACCTAATCAATTTTCAGTTGTGAACCATTTAATTTTCAAAAGAAATTATGTTTATCCTAAAAACTTCTTAGCCAAAAAGCAGGGGGCTCAATACCCAAACTGCGAAGGTATACATAAGCTTGTCCCCGATGGTGTATTTCATTATCAATAAAATAGAGAAGGTGTGAATAAATTTCTCCTTCATAAACCCCAAATGCAACCTCGGATTCCTGGAAACGTGTGGGCTTGATTTCTTTCCAATAATTATTGATTTGTTCCGTAGTTTCATCCCATAATCGAAGCACTTCGTTTTTTGTGGTCAAGGAACTTGTTTCATCCAATTGCTTCCATTCTCCGGTTGCTATACCTTTTACGCCTGGCCCGGCAATAGCAATCAGCTCCATAACAATGGCCGAAAAAGTGCGCATGCCACCTATGCTGTAATTAAAAAATTCTTTTTCAGGAAAAACTTCTATTACCTTGCGGGTAAGCTGCCTATGGCCTTGCCAATGTCCCAATATTGCTTCAGGGGTAATTACTTGAGTTGATTCCATGGTTTCATTTTCTTGATTTTTCATAAAGCTGACTTTTTAATTTTAAAAAATTGATTATACAAATAAAATAGCAGCCACTGACAACCCTATGTCAGTGTAAAATAAAAAAGTAAAAATTTTTTCAGTGGGTTTTTTTGGGAATATCATATTAATTAACCTTGTTCGCCAAAACAAATTTAATAGCCTTTATGCAATAGGTCCGAAGCATTTAGCCAGATGCTTGATAGAAACGGTTCTGTAAAACGATGATGCCGCTTCAGTTTAGCTTACAAGGTATTATAAAGTTTGTGATTAAAGTTAAACTATCAGACTGCACAACCGGCTATTTCCTTTTGCTTTTGTTGGGCTCTGGCGATTTTTACCATATTAGCTTAATGTGAGCATATTTAGGAAAATTTTCATCCTTAGAGATGATGGTCAACCATTCAAATTTTGCTTGGGCAAGTATTATTCTATCAAATGGGTCCCCATTATGGTCTTCCGGTTCCATTGTCTCCAGAATATGTTCAAATGCTATTGCTATTGGAATAACTCTGATAATATTTCTAAAGAGATAATTGGCTAACTCTTTAAAGTCAAACGATACATCCAGTTTGCCAATTTTGATTTAAATTGCCATTTCCATAAAGTTACTACGGTTGGGCTATGATCTGTGGCGGCTTAAAAACTGCTTCACTACCCGTCCAATATAAAATATTGAAATATAATAATGTATCCTTACCAACAAATCCGTCATAGATTATAACCTCGTGTGTGTACTGCCAAATGCCTTTTTTCCTCAAATGCCTTTTTTAATAAATAAACACAACCTAAAGTAATCAAGATTGATCCAACAATAATGAATGTCAAATTGGTTAATCCTCCATACATTTCAATAGCAGAATCACTCAAAGAATCTGCGCTACTAAAAATCCTGAGTAAGTAACCACACAAATTTGCAACTGCATGCATGTGTTTAAAAAGTTTTTTATAACAAATAATTTGTCGGGTCGTTTTCAATGATGATTTTATCGTAAGACATATATACTAAATAAAATTCATTGAAGCTGTTGACATTATATCAAAAATCCGTGGAGGGAATTTGTATTGTGACTTGACATATCATCTTAGGATTAAATTAAATCCTAAATTGCGAAAGTAAAAAGTACCACTTAAACCTGATTTACATGAACAACATTATTAGAAATATTTTTTTATCATTCATAGCCTTATTCAGTGCATTTTTAATTTCCTGTAAACCTGATAATGAAACAGTAGATCCTGTAGACACCGACCCTGTCATAACAGAAATTCAGATACCCGACAATAATTTAGCCCATGCAGTGAGGCAAAGTCTTGGCATTGATGTGTCTCAACCTTTTACTGCAGATAATTTAAAACAAGTTGATTCTTTGAACTTAAGGGATACCGGGGTCAATAATCTTACTGGAATTGAAAACATGACCAACTTGGTATACCTGGATTTGAGAGGATTGCCCATTACCAATTTGTCGCCACTTTCCAATTCGAAGCAGTTAAAATGGCTAAGCTTGAGGGAAACTCAAATTTCAGTCATTAATGCGCTTCAGGGATTTACCGAGCTTGAATATTTAAACCTAAACCTTCTGTCGAACATATCCGATATTTCACCAATTTCCGGATCAACAAAACTTAAAGAATTGTTGGTGCGGGACGTGCAATTGGGCAACGATGGGATGGCCGTTATTGCAAATTTTACGAACCTCATACGCCTTAATATACGGAATAGCAGAGTAAGCAACTTCAACGCCTTGGCCCAGCTTATGGCTGCAGGAGCCTTGCAAGATAATGGTGCAGAAGTTGCAACAATAGATATCAGGGACAATCCAGTCCCCAATGATCCGGGCAATGACGGCTACGCACCAATTAGGCCTTATTGGAATAATGTTACGGAAAGAAGCCCCGATGTACTGCCGGATCCAGTGCTTTAAGCATTTCCAGGTCAATAATTGTTTATAGGATTACTTCAACTGCAGTCTTAATTAGAGGTATGTATTTTTACATAATCTACTTACATAATACTAGTTTCAATCTCGTCTGGGGTTAGGTTATTGAAAAAGTTGCCGCTTAGGTAAGAATTTAAGATGTTTTCTTCACAAACCAATTTATATGATTGATAGCAGGTAGTTAAGTCTGCACCGCATAAATATGTCTGTTGCATTCTGTACCAGGTTTGAATTTATTTGTGTTTCTGACTTAAAATTAAATTCATAAGTGTCCATTTAGCAATTTATTAGGTATAATGAGAATTTCTTGCCCAACTGTTTTAGGTCCCGCTAAAATAGACCCTGATGATGGATTGGCTTTGATGGTACGCAGCCAAAAAAATTAATTTGTTAAAATACAAACCATGCAATCAACCCCAGGGATATAAAAACAAATAACCATAGAAAAACCGTGGCATAAAGATTTAGCTTAAATAGCTTCAATCTTAATTTTACAATGAAAAATGCTATAAATATAAATGCAATAATGCCTACAATAATATACACTGAATCCATTTTAAATCATCTAATATTAAATATTCTATTTGATTGGTGTTATATTCAAAAGCAGCAAAAGGCAAATATTGTTTAGGCAGAGGGGATTCGAGGGAAGGAAATTTTATTTTTATGTAAGTAATGCTGATCGAACCATGAGTTTGCTGTTGCAGGTAACAAGATAATTGGCCCGCCTTTGATAAAATGTAAAAACTAAAATGTAAAAGTTTAAGCACCGATTTCAAATATAAAAAAAGCCCTTCATTCAATTGAGGGTTTTTTTTTAT
>JALZND010000147.1 GCA_030857845.1 Bacteroidota bacterium
CCCCTATAATGTATTTCCTGATCTTGGCCTCAAAGCCAGGAGCGCCAGGTACTTCGCAAATTGCTTTTAGCAACGCAATATTTATACTCATAATGGAAGTGGAAATTTTTGAAAAGCTACAAAAGAATATTTACTTTCAAAATTTATAATATAAACAACTGATATTCCAGTACATAATTATCTATTCAAGCCGCTTCGTACATCATAAAGGTATTTTCCAAATAATATTTCTGATATATCAGTTTTGTTTCAAAACGTACCGGCAAAAATCATCGAGAATACTCATAACATTATAATTGTGGAAGTTCCAGATGATATTTATAGTCCATACTATGATAATTCAGTAAATATTGCTGTATATTTTTATGGCGACAACCAGTATTACAATAGTTTAAATTTTACTGTATTGCCATAATTTTATATTTTACACCTAAAGGTGGCCAATAGGTTATAGATAAAATTACTTCTACAGAATAAAGGGAAATGGGATTGAAAAGTAAAATTTCATTTAGAAAAATTTTACAACTTTAATATTGAGAGTGTGCGCACGGGGGGATTCGAACCCCCACACCACTAAAGGCACCACCCCCTCAAGATGGCATGTCTACCAATTTCACCACGTGCGCTTTTTTTTCTAGGAACAATACTCCTAAGACTCAGGTTTCAAAATTAGAAACAATTTCATTATCTGCAAAAATTATTTAATACCATCAGAAATCATGTTATCTTTGAGGTATAATTGGGCTTATAGGCTAAAACTATTTTAAACCACAAATTATTGAATACAATTTTTGCTGTTCGGGGCATAAATTCAGAAAATAAAGCAGCGTGGGCCTCATGAAGCAAAACATAAAAATAATTATCCCAGCTTTCAATGAAGAAAATGCTATTGGAAAAGTAATCAATGACATCCCAAAAAATTTTGCCAATGAGATAATAGTGGTCAATAATGCTTCAACGGATAAAACAGCATCAATTGCTAAATCTGCTGGCGCTACGGTTCTCACCGAAAGCAAAAAGGGTTATGGGAAGGCTTGCCTTACGGGAATTAATTATATTAAAAACTTAAAGGAGCCCATAGATATAATAATTTTTATAGATGCCGATTATTCTGATTTTCCTGAAGAAATGCCTATCCTCATAGGGCCCATAATAACCAATAATAAAGATTTGGTAATAGGATCCAGGGCTTTGGGCAATAGGGCTGCGGGATCTATGACCTTTCCTCAACTTTTTGGCAACTGGCTGGCTACTTATTTACTAAAAATCTTCTATAAAGTGGAGTATACTGATTTAGGTCCTTTTAGGGCGATAAAGTGGGATAAACTGCTACAGCTCAACATGCAAGATAAAACTTTCGGCTGGACGGTTGAAATGCAGCTAAAAGCTGCAAAGCTTAAATTTAAAACTGCAGAAGTACCGGTTACCTACAGAAAAAGAGTCGGTATTTCAAAAATTTCTGGAACAATAACAGGAACAATTATGGCCGGATACAAAATCATCTGGACCATCTTCAAATATTTATGATAGTATCCCTGGTAGTAGTTTTATATTTTTTATCCTTACTTTTTATCTTTTTGTTCAGCCTGGGACAATTGCACCTTACCTGGCTATATTTAAGATCAAAAAAAGCACCCAAACAGCTAATTGTAGCAGTTTCCCCCTCACTTCCTTTTGTTACCATACAATTGCCGGTCTATAATGAACTTTATGTGGTGGAAAGGCTGCTAGATAATATTTCAAAGATTTGTTACCCTCTGGATAAGCTTGAAATACAGGTATTGGATGATTCCAATGACGAAACTATTGCCCTTATTGCAGATAAAGTTGAACAATTGAAAATGCAGGGGTTGGATATTCATCACCTAAGGCGAAAACAAAGGGAAGGATATAAAGCCGGTGCCCTTCAGTATGGTTTAAAGCTGGCAAAAGGGGAACTCATTGCCATCTTTGATGCTGATTTCCTCCCCAAGGAAGATTTCCTGGCTCAAACTGTTGACTATTTTCAAGACCCCAATATAGGAGTGGTACAAACACGGTGGGGGCATATAAATGAAAGTTACTCCATTCTTACCAAACTTCAGGCATTTGCACTTGACGCGCATTTTTCCATAGAACAAAGAGGAAGGAATTTTTCTAAAAGTTTTATCAATTTCAATGGTACTGGTGGTGTATGGAGAAAAAGCTGTATTGTAGATGCAGGAGGCTGGTCTGCAGATACCCTTACAGAAGACCTTGACCTAAGCTATAGGGCGCAGCTAAAGGGATGGAAATTTATTTACCTACAGGATGTGGTTGCACCGGCCGAGCTCCCGGTATTTATGCCCGCTATAAAATCCCAGCAGTTTCGTTGGAACAAAGGGGCGGCAGAAACGGCAAAAAAGAACCTAATAAAAGTAATATCATCAAAACTGCCCTTTACAACAAAGCTTCATGCTTTCTTCCATTTGCTTAACAGCAGCATGTTTTTATGCCTCTTACTTGCTGCAGTATTGAGTGTCCCAATGATATTTATTCAAGAATTCAACCCACTTTTTAAGGTTCTTTCCAATTTAGGGTTTTTCTTTTTGATGGGCTTTTTTTCCATCAGCTTTTTCTATTGGATTGCGACCAGGGAAACAAGGACTAAAAATGCACCACATTTTTTTAAGATTTTTCCTTTGTTCCTCATAATCTCTATGGGATTTTCCCTTCACAATGGCCTTGCTGTATTAGAAGGTTTTTCTGGGTTCAAAAGTCCATTTATCCGTACTCCAAAATTTAATATTATTGAGAAAAAGGATCTTTGGAAAGACAAAAAATATGTATTGGGCAGCTTCAATTTTTTAACTTTGTCAGAAGGGCTATTGAGTTTATTCTTCTTTTTTGCAGTAATTTTAGGTATTATTATGTCTTCGTATGAATTTCTGATATTTCATATAATGCTTTCAATTGGCTTTGGCCTGGTGTTTTTCTATTCAATAAGTCCGGTAAATGACCGTCACTAATAAGCATCATTCCTTTTTCTTATTCCTGATACCAGCCTTGGGTTCACTGGCTATATACATTGCTATAGCATATTTTCTGCAAAGGGAAGATTCTTACTTATTGATTATAGGATATATATTGTTGTTTTTAGCGTACCTCTCATTTGTTTTTAATGCCACTACAAATCTTCATGTATATTGGCTTGTCAATTTATCAATTATTTTCAGGTTTAGCTTTTTGCTTGCCATCCCCAATTTATCAGATGATTTTTATAGGTTTATATGGGATGGCAGATTGATCCTGAACGAGGTTCACCCTTTTTCATTTGTGCCACATTATCTTATTTCCTTAAAAGCGAATTTAGCAGGTATTACCGAGGAGCTTTATGCACAATTAAATTCCCCTCATTATTTTACCATCTATCCTCCTGTATGTCAGGCAATATTTACTATCGCTGCGGTTATTTCTCCAAATAGCATGGAAGGGGCAGTTATTTCTATGCGTGTTTTTATCATTGCGGCCGAGATTGGCAGTCTGATAATGATAATTAAGACATTAAAATTATTGGGCAAATCAATCAAGAAGGTAATATTTTATGCATTAAATCCCTTAGTAATTTTAGAGTTGACAGGAAATTTACATTTTGAGGCTATAATGATCTTCTTTTTGATTACCAGCTTCTATTTTTTCCACAAGGGCAACCTTATTGCCTCTGCTGGGTTTTTTAGCCTTGCGGTTTGCACCAAACTCATTCCTTTAATATTCCTGCCCCTAATTATAAAAAGGGTGGGGATAAAAAAAGCCATAGCCTATTTTGCATTAGTGGGTGCATTGTGCTATTTAATGTTTCTGCCATTTTTAAGCCCTGATTTTCTTAAGGGTTTTTCTTCAAGTTTCTTGTATTATTTCTCCAGGTTTGAGTTCAACGCCAGTATCTACTATCTCATCAGGGAGGCTGGAAAATTATTTTTTGATGTAAATGTAATTGTTGTAGCAGGAGCCTTTTTAGCTTTGGCAGTTATGGTTTTGATATTTATCTATGCCAAAAAAGAAAAAATTGATGACCATAACATATTTGAGTCCTGCATGTGGGTTTTGCTCATTTTTTTAATGCTTACTACCACATTGCACCCCTGGTATATCATTCCACTTTTAAGCCTGAGTATCTTTACGAAATATAGGTTTTCAATTTTATGGACTTTTTTTATATTTTTGACCTATCTTAACTATACATCTGTGGGATACCATGAAAACCTTTTGGTTGTATTTTTTGAATACCTTTTTGTAATCACCTTTTTGGTTTTTGAAATAAAATACTATCGGGAATTCCAGGTATTTAAACAAAGTATCAGAAAAAAGTTTATTCAATCTGTAGCATCCTTAAAAGATTAATTGCTTCAAATTTTAATGAGAAAAAAACTCCTGATCATATTTGCTAAAAACCCAATTATGGGAAGAGTAAAAACCCGATTGGCTGCTACATTGGGAGATACCAAAGCACTTAATGCTTATGAACTGTTGCTGCAGCATACAATTAAAATCGCTCAAGAATTACAATTCGATAAATCGATTTTCTATTCTGATTATATTGAAATAAATGATGAAGGAGCAGAATATTTTAGCATTTTAAAGTTTTTGCAGGAAGGGAAGCATTTAGGAGAAAAAATGCAAAATGCTTTTAGTAAATGTTTTTCATTGGGGTATGAAGATATATGCATTATTGGCAGCGACTGCTATGAGTTGACCCAGAAACATATTGAACAAGCATTTGAATTATTGCTTAAAAACCCAATAGTGCTTGGCCCTTCCTTTGATGGGGGATATTACCTGCTAGGAATGAATTTTATGTTTAAAGATCTGTTCCTGGAGAAAAAATGGAGCACATCTACTGTTTTTGAGGATACAATAAAAAATATTGAAGAAAGAGGTTTACAATATGCACTTCTTGAAAAATTGAACGATGTCGATGAGGAAATAGACCTCCCTGACGAAATTAGGAGGCTATTGCAGTGAAAAATTTTTTATCAATTATCTGAGCACAAAGGTTTGCCTTATATGGAGGCGGATAGGAAAATTTTTATTATGATCCTTTAGCCAAATCTTTATTATTCCAAAAAATAATTTTAAATAAAATTGAATTTTGAAATTGTTCTATTTAAAAGATGGTGGATTCAAGTAATAAATGCAACAGTGTCCAAATAATTTAATTTTTGGGCGAAGATTTCATTTGGAGTTTTATATCCAAATCTTTTCCTGGGTCTGTTGTTTAAAATGTTAATTACGTTTTCTACTTCTTTACTTGTTATACTTGCAAAGCTGGTCTTTTTTGGGAAATATTGCCTAACTGTGATATGGTTTGGCAAAGTAATAATCTATATCAAGGCAATGTGCTATTTGTTTATGATTTGCGAATTCCTTTCCATTATCAGATGTTATTGTCTTGATCAAGCCTGTGCAATCGTATAAAAGTTCTATTGTATTCAATTGCACTACGCTAGCTTCTTTACTTTCTATTTTAGCCATAAACAGAAAAACTGTTGCTCTATCATTTATGGTGAGTAGCGCACCTTTATGGTTTTGCCCAATGACCAAATCTATTTCCATATCACCCAGTCGATCCTTACATTCAACGATATCTGGTCACTTGTCAATATCTACTCTCTAATATTAAGCCTCTTTTATCATTCAAACTGCCCCTTTTCTTATACTTCTTGCCTTTTGTCCGCAGGTACTTAAATAAAACGCCTCCTTTACGTTTGTCCTGCCAAATATATTGGTAAATGCTTTCTGAAGATACCATTTCCATACCATCAATTTTAGCCCTCCCAAAAGCTTGTTCCGGACTGTAGTCCATACTTAAATACAAAACATTGGCTTCTACATTGGCATTGAATTTACATTTTTTATGTTTTACCTTGTGACGGTTCCAGCATTTTTTTTCTGCTAAACTGGCTTATAAATACCACTTTGATCTGAGTTCCTTTTAATTTCTCTGGAGATCACAGATTTATCTTTGCCAATATACTCTGAAATTTCAGAAATATTTTTTCCTGTATTCTTATACGTTTCTATTTTGTATCTTTGTTCTAACGTTAAATGAGCCATCTATTTTTGAGTGTTGCAACCCAAAGATAAGATGAAATTTTTCGCCGAAGCTGTTGCATTTATTACTTGAATGTAAGCTACAAATCCATACACTTTTACGCTAATCCTGATTTACCAAAAATGAAAGACTATTAATAATTACTTTTTTATATTTATCCTGCTTAAGAAGTTGTTGCCAGTGAAGAACAGTAGCGGTGTAAATGAAATGTATATGTGTTCAAACTTTTCTTCCATCTCATAAAGCCAAGCATAGACTTCTTCTTATAACATGGAGGTCTCAATAAAATACTATTTAGTAAGATACAGCAGGGGTTTGAAGGTGATAACACCTGCAAAGACGGAAAACAAAACCTTGTAAACCTGGGGCAATTTTGTTGAAATTTGGCTCGCCTTAAAAGTGGTCAAGGTTTTTCTTGATCCTGTAGTATGCCATATGTAGCCGTTTTTGTTCTGTAGCTGATTTTTTACCACTTTTTCAACAATGGCTTCTGTTGCATAATATTGATAAGGTCTAAGCACCATCAATATTTTCAGTATTTCATTAAGAACTATGAACTTGGATATGATCTTTGCCATGTGGCAAGATTTAAAAAAGCATCGGTCTTTCGGGAAAGCCTCTATTCCCAAATAGGCTATTGATGTCTTTCCAAAAAGCACCTCACTAAAACACTCGTTGTAAGGAAAAGAATAGCTTTTATAATGCAATGTGATGGTTATAAAAGATAAGTACCAGATTAAATAGTTTAAAATGTTCTTTAGGCTCACCTAAGTCCCTCTTCTGAAAGAGAGGGACCTCCCCCATCTTCTTAATAACTCCCCTGAGAACAGTAGTTTCTTTTATCTCTCAAAGATACGGGATGATTCATGAATCTGCTATGGAATAAAGATCTTTTTGTGCGTTACTTCCTGACCAATCTCTAACCGAAGAATATAAATACCTGGCGGCTGATTCGCATTTATGTGCATTTCCTTCAATTCCTTAGCGAAAGCTCCCCAGACAATTTTCCCATTTAAATTCAGGAGAGAAAGCTTTACATTCATTAATCCATTTTTACTTTTTAGCCAGGTCTTTTTGTTTAAGTAATCTGTCCATATTATTACTCTGTTGCTTAAGTCGTTCTCCCTGATGGATGTAACCTCCAAAACGGTAACTATGAAAGTTCTTTCCATTATTCCGGCCGGAGAACCATCATCCATGACCTTAACCGTTATAATGGCTGTTCCTGTCATGTTTAAAACGGGTTTATATTCTAAAATTGCGGTGGATTCAGAGCCGGAATATAATACTACAGGATTAGGTATTAAAGCAGTATTATCTGAGCTTGCTGTAACAGTTACTGTTTGCCCGTCTTCACCACCGTTGCTTATACCTGAAAGAGTAACTCTTTGAATATCTGCATTTTTCAAGATCTCCTGTGGGTCCTCCACCACATCAAGAGTAGGCTTATTGTTAATAATATTTTTGACAAGTGGAATAGTAGACTGAAAAGACATGAAGAAAACATCATTATTTCCGACACTCACCAAATCCGCCACACCTTCTGCATTAAAAGAAAGGGTTTCCTGAAAACTACCTGTTACATAAACGCTATTCCCATTTTTTGTAATAGCATTTGGTTCATCGAAAGAAACATTTCCAAGAGCTTTGGACCAGATGTATGCCCCCTCCGTAAGAGAATAATGTGCTAAGAAAATATCCCGATATCCTTTACTCGTATAACTAACTACCTCCTCCCCTACAGCGTTGAAATTTGCGATATCCTCAAACCGGCCGGCTACATAAAGCCCCGATTCATCCACAAAAATACTTTTACCTTCGTCAAACTTCGGACCTCCCATGCTTTTCACCCAGCTCAGGGCTCCCCCTGACGCCTCATATTTAGCAATAAATACATCTGTTCTGCCTTTAGAAGTTAATGCGTGAGAGGATTCTCCTCGCGCATTAAATTCAGCCGAGGACTCAAAAGAACCTGTTACATAAACATGTGAAGCATGAACTGCTATGTCTAGTCCCATGTCATTATCAGCCCCTCCCATTCGGTTTGCCCACAGGTAATTTCCATCTTTATCATATTTTACAACATATGCTTCTGAGGTACCTGCAGAAACAAGGTTATTTACACCCTCATTAGGATTAAAATAAGGGTGATAATTTAGAAAAAAGTATTCTATGTAGGCAACAACTGGTAGAGCCAATCAAATAAAAGAACAACTCTAATGGTATTTAAAGTACATATTTTTCAGAATTTTGCTTTTATTCGGAAGCCAAAAAAATAAAACCTTTACAAGTGAACATTTCTCCCCTCTAAAGGTTAAAAATTAATGAACCTATCCATATCAAAATCTTACTACTATGGCACATCCTTACAG
>JALZND010000529.1 GCA_030857845.1 Bacteroidota bacterium
TAGTCCGGATATTTTGGGTGGTCAAATTTATCTATTATTTCACCTTTAGAAATCAGGTGTTGCTGTACAAAATTATAAATAAGTAAATAATATAATCTTGACACATCGCCACCAACATTACCTATCCAAAGGCTGCGAGAAAAAAGGGCGTTCAGGGTAAGGTGTTTATCCAGTTTTTTATAGATAAAGATAGTTCTTTGATTGACATAAACATTGAAAGGAGTAAGTCCAGAATGCAAAGAAGAAGCAGAACGGATGGCAAGGCCCCAAGGTCCGTGTAGTTTTTGGACTTTGTTTTGTATGGCAAACTCATCGCCATTGAGTGTGCCTGATGATGTTCGTGTAGCTCGGGCCGGAACTTTGCCGCTAGCTTCCTTTGGCATGACATCCGTCTGGACAGGTTCCACCTCACGATGGACACCCTTGCTTTTGGCTAATGGTTGGCAACTACAGACCCCATAACGGACTTGCACCGTCAAGTTATTTGCCATGCACGGCACACCACTAAAAAAAGCCTCTCGATGTCGAGAGGCTTTTTGTTTGAATTTGTATATTGCTGGAATGCTATTGATTGATGTTTAAAGAAGCACCCATTAAATATAAACCTCCTGAATGATCTGTTGCATAGAACTCTCTAGCTTGGTTGTTGAAAAGGTTTCTTGCAGAAACAAAAAGATCAAGGTTTTTTATCACAGTATAAGACGCTTTAGAGCTTATCAGCATTTTGCCCTTAGTCTGTCCTAATTGAGCATTTTCTGTCTGATGTACATCGTACTGAGTATGATCTCCTAAATAATATCCGTTGAAGTTAACATTCAACTTGCTTATAGGTCTGTAGTTGAAGAAAAAACCACCGTATGCGTTTGGAGTGTTTTTATGATCTTCATCTGAAGTAACTGCCAGTTCAAATATATTGTAATTTAAAGGAAGGCCTACAACCATGGTTTTTTGGATGGTAATGAAAGGTTTGACCTGAATTTTATTGTTTGGAACAAAGTTGATCGAAGCTGTTAAACCATTCTGGATAACTTCCATTGGAATGTTGGTAAACTGGGAAATGATGTTGCCATCTTGAGGCAGTGGATTCATTACCATCACCGACATGTTTTTGCCCACCTGTCTGAATAAATCTACATCAAAATGCAGGTTGCTAGTAAATTTGGCCCTGTAGCCAAATTCAATCATATCCATCTGGAACAGCGTCAGATTTTCATTGCCAAAGGCTGAGATTTTCAAACCAGGCGCCATAGGAATATCCAGCGACATGTTCATGTAATTGTTGGCTATAAACGATCCACTGTTTGACCTTGAAACCACTGCCCTTATCAGATTGTTTTGTGTGATATTGTATGTTGAGGCCAGTTGGTAGGCGAGGTAAACATCATCTGGAGATGAGAATTTATCAAAGCGCAAAGCACCTACTACCCTAAGGTTTTTTATGGGCTGCATGTCTGTCCTTATAAAACCCGAAGTGGTAGAAATGTTTCTTTTAGCATTGAGAAATCCTATTTTTTTTTCCTGGACAGCATTCTCCAAGTCATTATATGTAGCCGAATGGTAGCTGATACCTGGAGTAACTTTTATTTTACTGTTCAATTCAATCCCGTATTCCGCAGTTAAGTCTGCGATGCCGTAATCGTATTTGGCAAACAAGCCTCCTTTGCTTAAAACATCTGATCCGTTAATGTAGGAAGTCCTGATGGACATTCCATAAATTTTGGAATTAAGATTGGCATATTGCGTATTGGACATGTCAGTGGTAAGGTGGGTAAATAGCACGAATGACTCTACTAAAGCACCAGACACAATTTTTTGGGCATCAGAAGTTTGAGCACCAACACTAAGGTCAAAACTTAAATCCTTGCTTGGTTTGTATGTAATGAAAGAATTCATGCCGGATTTTTGCAAAGCCCGTGTCGGGTTCGGATAGCGCTCTTGAGCATTTGAAAAAGGTATTTGACTCAATGGCACGAAAGAATCTGTAAAAGGAAAGAAATAATTTTCGTCGAACCTATCCCTTTGCTGATAATTACCAGAAACCATGGCACTGAATTTATTATTGAAAGTTTTTCCCAAATTGGCATTGGCTATAACAGTACCAGCGGTTCCGCCCTGAACATTGGCCGTAACAAGAGAAGACTTATTGTTCATTCTTTTTGTCATGATGTTGATGACACCCGTTACTGCGTTTGGTCCAAACAATGGCGCCGACGGACCTCTCACGATTTCAATTTGTTCCACATCATTTAAATCAACAGGAAGGGTTTCCCACATGGTGCCTCCAAGATTATGGTTGAAAACCGGGCGGTCGTCGATCATGACCAATGTCATGTTGTTTTGTTTTGAAAACAATGAGGAAGTTCTTAAAACATTGTCAAATCCTCTAAGGTGAATGTCATAGTTTCCATTGGTGACCTCCCTAACCACCACACCTGGGGCTAATCTTAAGGCTTCCATTATACTGGTAACACCGGATTTTTCTATATCGGCTTTCGTTATGGTATAACTTGAGAGTGGGGCATCGTACAGGCTCTCTGATTTTTTAGAGGCAGATGCAATGGGAATGTTCAGGAGGTTTTCCAAAGAAAGTTCATATATGTTCTCAGTATCCTGAGCATAAGTTGATAGGCTGCT
>JALZND010000530.1 GCA_030857845.1 Bacteroidota bacterium
CCGCATATTGGGCTTTTACTTCTAATTAAAGGAAGTCCGAGCTGCAAGCTCGAACTAGCTTTTTTTATATGCTCGGACCAGCTTGAGGGGGCTATCAGTGCCGGGCTTTGATCATTGTATCCAACCTTACAATTCGGTAGTCATCAGTGTAGCCTGAGACATACTCTTCCTTTAAAATTATAAAATCAGTATCGTAATAGACGATTGATTCCACACCATCAAGTTTCCCCTGTTTCTTTTTAAACTTATAGGCGTTTTCATATTCTTTATTTCCAATCAATAAATTTTCACGACCTAAAAAACACAGAGTAGTCGACATTACATCATCCATCTCATTATCATGCAAAAATTCTATACAATCATTATTTGCTGTGGTCAAAAAAGGTTTTTTAAGCACCGTATCTGCTTTGGCAATTACTCGCTCTAATCCATCATTTAATAACAAATACTTTTCTTTGTTAACCTGATCCCACGGTCCATCCATGCTTTTGGAAGAGAGGACAATATCTGTTCGATATCCATTTTGATATTGAATTTCTCGAATTTGATAAGTCGAAGGAATAATATCTCCCTCATAATAAAATGCATAAGAGTATTGTTTATCTTTCTTCGAGCAAGAAGATAGTATCAGCAACACTAGCAATATAAAAATTCTATTTCTTGGGTTTAAATGTATTATCATGTCTTTGGATCTGCTTATTTACTACTGACGGATTCAATACATTTTTCAACTGATTCATGTATCCTCTCATTCTAGTATACTCTGGTTTGCCTTCCGAATATCCATCATGTTCAGGTCCTCCGTTTCTATCTTTGGCTATTTTTGTACGTTCTGCCCTTATTGCATTATACGCTTTGACATCATTATTTTCAATGGCCTTGATTAATTTCTCATCATATTGACCCAAATGAATAAAGGCTTCATGCCCTGCTGTGATCGCATAAGACTCCGGATTCTGATCTTGATCACTTCTAGCAGTATTTATCTTCATGTAAAAATTAACCCTCTTCCCGTCATATGAATCACCACTGGTACCATAACCTGATCCTTCACTATTGAACTGATCAAAGCCCATTTCATGCTTTGAAAATTCTCCTTCCGACTTAAATTCAACACTCCCTACTTTATCACCAGCTTTAGCGAATTGACTTAGATACGCATTCCCAACCTCGGTTTTAGCAAATGCTTCTAATGCTTTTTGAACATTCTTGTCTAACTTATCAAAAGAAACCTGCTTTCGTTTCCATTCCCCATCCTCATTCTTTTCCCAACTATAAAATTTTATATCCTTTCCAGTCGGATCAATAAACAATAAAGGATTATTGGCAAAAAAACTATTTGGAGACAGTGAAAAGTAGTTCTCGGCATGAGGATCCATTTGGAAAGTCCTACCTAATGCAGGGTCATACATCCTCGCATGAAAATCATAGGTATTTAGGTCAAAGGTATTATCAAACTCTTTCTCCTGGTACAAGAACCTGTTCTCCGTATTGGTACTCCTTTTAAACGAGTTGAACGAGAGTCCGAACGGATAGTAATTAGCACAACTTTTTAAGCTTCTTTTTTAAAACTTAATCCCCTTCTGTCAAAGAACTTTTTTCGGTTAAACCTTCAGCAATATAAACATTTTATTTTTTAATAAAACTTTTTCAATTAAAAAAAAGAAGAAGATGCTACTTTTTTTTCTTCAATTGAAAAAAGAAGCCTGAACCTATATTGCCAATAGGCATTTTGGCAAGAAAACAGGGCAGCTTTTTACTTTCCCCTGCCGGTGATGTGCAAGTGCAGGAACCGGTAATATTCTTTTTTATGGAACGGGTCGCCAAAGGCACGATAGAGCCCCATATAGAACTTTCGGGCAGAATCAAGCCAAAGACAGTTGTTTTTAAGCTTTTTGATCCGGCTGGCATCATTGTTTATATCCTCCATGGCTATTGGTTTTAAGGGTTTAAAATATTTTTAAAAGAAAAAAGGAAAAAAAAGAAAGTGCCTGTTTTGGCAGGTGTGGGCAAAAAGCAAGGGTCCTGGCCGTTTTACGGTGCGCCGGGTTTTTCGGGCGTTGGCTAAATCGGACAGGTTCATTGCTTTTTGATCGTGGGCTGACGCGTGCGGAACCTGCCTATCTTGCAGCTTCTTTTTATTTTTTTTTACAGGCCTTACGCCTGTGGCCATGCGCCTTGTTTGAGTGGAACGAGTAGCGCACACTTGTGCCCGGCACGCCTTGCTGTGTTTTTTGCCGGGAGCGGGCAATTGGAGGCAAAAAACACTGCCCGAAAAGGGTTGAAGGGAAAAGGCTTTTTCCCTTTGGGCAGGGCGGGCCGTGCGGCTATTTTGCATAATACCCAGTTATATAACCCGGCATCAGATCCTTTAGGCCGCTGAAAAAGCCCAGGGCTTATATAACTTGTATTATGTAAATATAGCTTTGGGCGGTTTTTTCTGGCCGGGCTTTTTGCCTTGTGTGCCGGGTTTTGGCTCTTCCCGGGAGCTTTGGCCGTGGGCCGGGTTTTCGTGCGGCTTCCGGGATGTGCCAAAGGAAGCGGGGGGAGCAAAAAGCATGACATAAAAAACCACGGAAGGGAACGGCAAGGGTGGGCACCGGGGCATGGCTTTATTTCAGTGGATGGAAGGC
>JALZND010000148.1:0-6425 GCA_030857845.1 Bacteroidota bacterium
TTTTTGTTTTTTGCGAGCTTTAACATGATTGTCCCTGAGCTCCCATCATTTCTTGATAGCATGGGAGGAGAGCAGTACAAAGGCTTAATTATTGCACTTTTTACACTTACAGCCGGTTTGTCAAGGTCTTTTAGTGGCAAGATTGCAGATAAAATCGGCAGACTAAAAATCATGATCTTTGGGGCTGTGGTTTCAAGCATCTGTGGTATGTTGTATAGCTTTGCCGCTACAGTATCTGTTTTTTTGGTACTTAGGTTTTTTCACGGATTTTCTACTGGTTTCAATCCCACTGGGACCACAGCTTATGTGGCTGATATTGTTCCCATAGATAAAAGGGGTGAGGCCATGGGTTATATTGGCTTCTCAATCAGCCTTGGTATGGCCGGCGGGCCTGCCATGGGTTCTTTTATTGCTTCTAGTTTTTCCCTGGACCATATGTTCTTCTTATCTTCTGTCACAGCAATTTTTTCTGTTTTGATATTGTCGGGAATGAAGGAAACACTTGAGGACAAAGAGCCCTTCCATTGGGGCATTTTTAAACTTTCCTCCAAAGACCTTTATGAGCCTAGGGTTTTAAGGCCTTCCATTGTTACATTTTTATCATTGTTCCCTTTTGGGGTAATTTTAACTGTTGTCCCAGATTTTAGTGATTATTTGGGAATAGGCAATAGAGGGCTTTTTTTTACTTTCTTTACAGTTGCTTCTTTAGGGGTCAGGCTTTTAGCGGGAAAAATTTCAGATCGTTACGGACGTGTTGTAGTGCTCAGGTTTTCAACATTATTGCTGGCATTTGCAATGGTAAATATTGGTTTTTCAACATCTACAATGATGTTCCTCATTTCTGCCATAATTTTTGGAATTGCTGTTGGGATGAATTCGCCTACACTATTTGCCTGGACCATTGATCTTAGTCATAAAGATCATAGGGGCAAAGCTATGGCAACAATGTATATTGCTTTAGAAGCGGGCATTGGGATTGGGGCATTGATGTCAGGTTGGGTTCTGGGCAATGATCCTTTGAAAATCCCAATTATTTTTGGTATAGGGGCCTTATTTTCATTAATAGCTTTTTTGTTCCTGATGCTTGTGGTGAGAAAAGATAAGATATTAATTGCAGCATCATAAAAAGCAGGCCAGGTAATTTAAAAACCATGGCCTGCTTTTTAATTTTTATCAGCCTACTATCCTGATAAACTAATAGAAATATAAGGATATAACTGATATAATTATTTATCTTTCTTCTCTTTTTCTTTCTTATTTTCTTTCTTGGTCTTTTCAGGTTTGTCCTGTTGTGCAGATACTTCATTTTCGACGGTTTCATTAACGGCTACTGCTTCTTCCTGGGACACTTCCTCTTCCTCCTCTTTTTGAAATACTTCAGGTGCATATTTTACCAATATATTGTACCAGCCTAATATTTTTTTTATGTCTGAAACATAAACCCTTGAAGGGTCATAATCAGGCACGACAAATTTAATAAAGGCTTTTAATTCATCGGGCTCAGAGCTGGTTGTTACACCTGGATCGTCCTGAAATTCCTCATAAATTTTCCTTAATACTTCTTCTAGCGGTGTTGATCCTTCTTTGGTGGTAGTATAAACAGAAATTTCTTTTAATATCGATATCCTATTGGTTGCACTTGCCACCATCCGGGTGTTTTTATCATCAATAGATTCTACAATTACACCTGTCCTTGTAGGTTTTGTAATTTTATAAAGTCCTCCCTTTCCGGAAATTGCAGCAATTTCTTTAAATTTCATGATGTTTTTCTTTAATCCTAATTAATAAATTGTTTTGATTATTAAATTGTTTTGTACCCTTTTCAAGATTCTCTAATTTTTTAAGTTTGTATTAAATATAAAATTCAATAATTCTTCCCTTCCTGTCTTTTTTTCTGAAGAGGTAATATAGTAAGGGGGCATCTCCTCCCATTCTTTAAGCATTTCTTTACGGAAGCTGGCTATGGTTGATTGTGTTTTGTTGTAAGACTGTTTATCGGATTTAGTAAATGCAAGCACAAAAGGGATTTCCATTTTTCCAAGCCATCTTAAAAATTCCAGGTCATTTTCCTGGGGCTCCAACCGGGAATCAATTAATACAAATACACAAATCAAATTTTCCCTGTTTAGCAGGTACCCTTTGATCATAACCTCCCACTGGCCCTTCTTTTCTTTGCTTACCCTGGCCCAGCCATAGCCAGGCAAATCTACCAAGTACCAAGCATCATCAATCAAGAAATGATTGATCAATTGGGTCTTCCCAGGCCGTCCCGAAGTCTTGGCAAGCTTAAAATTATTGGTAATCATATTAATTAATGAAGATTTTCCTACATTTGATCTGCCAATAAAAGCATACTCAGGCTTCGTAGTTTCGGGGCATTTCGTAGAATCACTATTACTTACTACAAAGACTGAACTTTTAATTTCCATAATCACGTAAAAGAAATACCTAAGAATTAATATGTTTACGGCACTTATGCACCATTTCTCGATTCAAAAATGATACAATATTTTTACAGAAAAAAATAGGAATCAAAAAATAAAGTTGATATAAAGCCGGAATATATTTCCCGACTTTAATTATATTTAAGTTTCATCCCCTCAAAAACTTACATACCAGCACCATATACCTCTTTTTGAAATATATAATATCTAATTATATTTATCCTTTATTGTAAAATAAAAGCATTTATTTATGCTTATAAAAAAATATTTACCCCGAGTATAATGATCCGGAAACTCCTTTTATTATTCCTACTTTCCGCAGTTATAGGCGCTTATAATAATAAGCTGCATGCTCAGAGTGACCAGGAGGTAGCGAGGGATTTAGTAGCTATTGCCGATGAGATTTTCAATGTTACTAAGGCCTATATCGATGCGAGAGATCAATATGCACAAGCTGCTGATCTTGACCCCACCAACATCCGCGCGAACTATATGGCCGGAAAGCTTTATCTAGAGACCATAAACAAGGAACGTGCGACAAAATACTATTTACAGGTTTTAAACCTGGACCCTAGCTATAGGTTTGATATCTTGTACTTGATTGGCAGGGGCTACCAATATGGCAATGATTTTGAAAATGCCCTGGAATATTACGAAAGATACCTAAACAAGCTCGACAAGGAGGTTAATTACAGGGGACAGGACAAAATACCACATAAAGAAGTAGAGCGCAGGATATTTGAGTGCAGGAATGGTATCGAATTCAGGGCAAATCCATCTCACGTATCTATTGTCAATGTAGGAAGGGATGTAAATTCTGAATGGGACGACTTTGCCCCGGTGTTGAATGAAGATGAGACCCTCATGATTTTTACCACAAAACGTAAAGATGGAAACTTAAATGAAGATGTGGACCTGGACAACTTTGCTTTTGAAGATATTTTCAGCAGTACAAAAACAGGTGGAAAATGGAACAAAGCACAAAACCTTGGCCCGACGGTAAACACTAAATTTCACGATTCCAACCTTGCCCTAAGCAGGGACGGTAAAACATTATATCTATATAAAGACGACAATGGTGGTGATATATATTTTTCAAACCAGCTGGCAAATGGCACTTGGTCAAAGCCGCAGGCATTGAGCGAAAGCATTAATTCGAGTTTTGCTGAATTGTCTATTTCTATTTCCCCTGACAATAACACCATGTTTTTTTCCAGCAACAGGCCGGGAGGCTATGGCGGGATTGACATATTTATGTGCACAAAAGACGACCGTGGAAAATGGGGTAAATCTGTAAACCTTGGACCAAATATCAACACTGAATATGATGAAGAAAGTCCATTTATAGATTATGATGGAAAAACATTGTATTTCAGCAGCAAAGGAAGAAAAGGAATGGGCCAATACGATATATTCAAGTCGGTTTATGATAGTGCAGAAAGGACCTGGAGCGAACCATTGAATTTAGGCTTTCCAATAAATACACCTGATGATGATGTTTTCTTCGTAAGTACTAAAGATGGGAAAAGAGGATATTATGCTTCTGTAAGGGAAGATGGTATGGGATATTTGGATATTTATATGGTTACAATCCCAGACCTTAATGCACCTAAAGAAATGCTTGCATCAAAAGAAAATATGCAAAGGGAAAAGCCTGAAATAAATAAAGATGTAACAAGGGTAATACAGCCTGAACCTACGGTTAAAGAAAGTGCAATAAAGCCTACTACACTTATTGTCAGGATAGAAGATATGAACGGTTCACAGCCCCTGGATGCTAAAGTTTCCCTGGTTTCTGACCAATCAAAGATATCTATACCTTTCAAGAAACTGGAGAAGGGCGTGTATCAATTTACCTTGAGCAATCCCTCTGATGAAGAATTTATGTTAGCTTCCGAAAAGGATGGTTATATGTTCAAAAATTTTAGGATATTAGTACCGGCAGCTTCAGAGCAGGCAAGGGAAATTAAGAGGAAAGTAGAAATGGACAAGCTGCAAGTTGGGTTAAATACTGTTTTAAGGAACATCTATTTTGATTTCAACAAATCATCTTTTACCATGAATTCTTATGCCGAGCTGAATAAGCTTGAAAAAATGCTTTCAGACAATCCAGGTATGAAAGTTGAAATAGCAGGCCATACAGACAGGGTAGGAACCAAAGAGTATAATCATGACCTTTCTAAGAAAAGGGCCAATGCTGTTGTGAATTACCTTACTAATAAAGGAATTGATGCAAGAAGGCTTAACTCAAAGGGTTATGGACAAGACAGACCTTTGGCCAGCAACGATGATGAAAAAGAAGGAAGGGCATTAAACAGGCGTGTAGAATTTAAAGTATTGTCACAACGTTAAAAAAATATATTTCCCAAAGTTTAAAAGTGCATGCCCATCGTGCACTTTTTTTATTAAGGGCAGCTAGTAAATGTACTTGAATTATTAGTAGATGTGTCTCGGCTTTCTTTTACAATAAATTAAAATAGCCATCTCGGTATTTGTTTTGATGGCATTCTCATCTAGGGAATCGCTTTTAAAAGATAGGCTGAATAGGCTGAAAGGCTAACATTATTGTAGCTATATTGTTTTTCTATATGGTAATAACCCCCTTGGGGTTTAAGGTTATATTTTTGCCTTATAATGTCAGCCCTTTAAGCTTTCAAGCTGTAATTTAATTATCTTAAAAGCGATTTCCCTGCAATTTCATCCAGGCTTATCTATTTCTAATCTTATAATTCATAAAGATATATGAAAGCATTTGGAGCAATTTTAATTTTATGATTAAAATGTTCTCATTGCCAGGGATTGGGACTTGGGTAAGCACTATTATGGTAGTCTGTCATAAAACAAGTGTAGCCTGTCATAAAAATGTCAATAGTAGAAGCCCCAAAGCAATACTCATTGCCCATTGACCTCATTCACAATAAATTTTTTCATATTCTTCCGGGGTAAAAGCTTGGCGCCTGATCATCTCCCCCTTATCGTTAAAATATACAGCTATAACAATTTGGGCTTCTTCAACATTTTTTTCAGAAAAATATACAGGTTCTTCGATGCTGCCCATATTTACAATATCGCTGTATAAAGGAGGAATTATCTCACCCTTAGTACTGCTAAGAATACCATAATTGTTGTTTTTAAGTATTGCCAGAATGTTTTCTGTAGAATCCTGCCTTATAAATTTTACTTCATCAATCCCATCATACAATATTTCATTTTTATACAAATGGAAAAGGTTGAACTTCTCCTTTGATTTAACCAGTGCAACGGAATCTGTCCAATATGTTATCTCATCAAAAATGAAGCCCGTCATCTTTTTTCCCGAAGGTTCAATCATACCTGCTTTTTGGTTTTTTGTGGCGATGAGAAGCTTGTCATTATATAATTGAAGGGACATTTCATATTCAGGATTAATATTTATCCTTTTCGAAGGGTTAAAAACCCCAAATTTTTTACTAGTTAAGGTAGATATGAAGCCATTATTGTAGTTTCCCACACCATCAAATTTTATAGGCAGCACAATACTTCCATTACCATCAGCAATCCCTTTTTTATTGTTTTTATCCAGGAGCAATAAATTAGGCCCTAAATAAGAAACATTGTTGTAAAAGCCACTGATTATTTCTTTACCAGTATGGTCAAATACCCTCCTGAAGTTCGATTTGTTCGTTATCATCACAAACTCATTGGCGGTTGTATCAATGGCACCAGACATGATGGTTGGTTTTAATATCTGGATTTTGTCCTGGTTGTTTGCCAATACAACCCTTTCCCCATTCGAAAATAAAGCCGAAATAGCTTCATCCCGGATCATAATCGTGACATTTTGGGTGAGAATCTGTACTGAATCATAAACAAATTCAGGAAAAATGGAAATTTGATTGTTAATGATGCCCCATTTTTCGCCTTTTTTAAGGGCAAGCCATCCTTTGCTGTTGACGATTTTATCAAATTTATCATCTGAAATTGCCATTAATTTTTCATCAT
>JALZND010000148.1:6435-8401 GCA_030857845.1 Bacteroidota bacterium
ATTTTATAGGCACCTTCTTTATGAATGACCCATCCCATGCTATAAGGTATAATTTCCTGTGGTCCTTCTGGTACCACAGCTTCCATGTGGGGGTTAATTATGGTTTCAAGATCTTTCCCAATAGCGTGAAGCAAGTTTCCCTTTACAGGGTAAATATCTTCGTATTTAAATTCCAAAGTCAATGGTGTGTTGTTTGCCACCTCAAGTAGCTTATTTGTGTTTGAAATTGCCAGTGCTTTTCCTTTTTCAAAAACAATAAAATCACCTTCTGTAAAAACCTCATCAAATTGTGGTTTGAAAAATATTTTTCCATTTAAACTAGCCAAACCTTTTTTATTATTCTCAGTAAAAACAATAAACCTATCTTTTAGAAGCGAAAAATCGTCATAAACCGTATCCAATACCTGAAAACCACCCTTATGTTTCAATAGGTAATGGTCCTTCACTTTTACCTTCAACAGGCCCATACCTAAATCTTCTACTTCCTCAAATGCTTCATTATGAATAACCTTCCCATTTCTTCCAATAATTTTTTTACCTTGACCTTCTACAACCAAAAAGTCTTCATAAATCGCCCTGCATGAATAATCCTCTAAAATTGCGTCGAATGTTGGCGAGATCAATAAATTGCCTTGTGTATCCATAAATCCATACTTTTCTTTCTCATAGATAGGGAAAAGGGCATATTTTTGGAGAGGAATAATTGAGGCTATAGAATCCCTGTAAGGGATATCAGAAAACTTTTGGAGGAATTCCTCACGGGGATGATCATGAGTAAATGCATGGTAAAGGTATGAAACTGCTTTTCGGCTATAAGTGCTCAAAGGGAAATTCCGCACCAGGTATGCATAGCTGGAAAGTTCATTGCCCGCAGTAGAAATTTCAAAGATATTTTTTTCAGCTTGTTGTCTGTAAGGCGATTTGGGATGCTCTTTAAGGAAGTCTATAAAGCTTGACAACTTTTTATCGCTAGTCTTCTTTTCAAACAATAAAATATCATAAAGCTCCTTTGCATCCCGCACCTGGTCTGCATCAGGATAAGTTTGTATAAACTTCATGTACGCTTCATAGGTATTAAGCTTTTGGGCATGTGCAAAAGCAATATCATTCCGTTTTTTTGTAGCAAGCAGAACCTCTTTTGCTTCAGGATGGTGCTCGAGAAAATGATTGTAGGATGCTATGGTATGAGCTTCTGAAACTTCAACAAAGGCAAGGCTGTCCACTTTATATTTTTGACGGTACAATTCCTCTTCATTTATGTTTAGTTTGAGCAGCATTTTCAGCTTTTTCTCATCTATTAGCTGATATTCAGAAATGGCCTTCTTTATATATAAATTGGCAGTATCCATATTAAAAAAGGAATAATCATCCTTTATGTATAATAAAGAATATATGTATTTTGCGCCCGGATTTATAGTATCTTTTTGAAGTGATTTGTCAAGCCTTTTTTCAAGCCGGTTATATTTTCCTTTGTAAAGATCTTTTAAAGCTGCTTTTAAAGGGTCGGCAATGGTCTGGGAACAGGTCAGTAATAATACTAAAATTAGAATATAGATCGATTTCATTGTTGAACTTGAAAACAAGTTTGAAGTTGGTGTTTTTTGAAACAGTGATGGACGAAATTTCAAAACCTTTAATAATGATGGTTAAAATCATTGCTTGCTATCCAAGCAAGTAATATTCCAGATCTTGATAATAACATCGAAAGTTAAAAAAAAATGCAATAAAGAAGGAATGAATTATTTTGATATCATTATATATGCCTTTTTAATGGAAAAAGATGTTAAAGTTTCTAAACATTTTATTTTAAAAATCCTTAAGTTTGCCCAACGAACTACAATCCAAAATACACACAGGGACTGGAACTAACTCTTCCACACCCACACCCACACACACACCCAAATCGGGATGTAGCGTAGCTCGGTATCGCGCCAGCATGGGGTGCTGGAGGTCGTGGGTTCAAATC
>JALZND010000531.1 GCA_030857845.1 Bacteroidota bacterium
TTGGCAGCCATCTGATTTTTTGCCTGATGCTCAAAGCCCAACATTTTTTGATGAAATAAAGAACATCCAAGAGCAATGCCAAGAGCTTTCTTATGATTTTTGGGCGGTACTTATCGGTGACACTATCACAGAAGAGGCGCTTCCTACCTATGAATCGTGGCTTATGAGCATGGAAGGCGTAAACCAAGGCAAGGCCACGGCATGGGCAAAGTGGATCAGGGGATGGACTGCTGAAGAAAACCGCCATGGCGATCTTTTAAACAAGTTTCTATATTTATCCGGCAAGGTAAATATGAAAGAAATTGAAGTTTCTACCCAATATCTTATTGCCGACGGATTTGATATTCAAACTGGCGAAGACCCATACAAAAATTTTGTATATACAAGCTTCCAGGAACTTGCTACTAATATTTCTCACAGAAGGGTTGCTGACCTTGCTAAAAAACAAGACAACCCTTATTTGGCAAAACTTTGTTCCACAATTGCTGCTGATGAAGCACGCCACGCTTTTGCATACAAAGCATTCATCAGCCAGATATTTGAAGTAGACCCATCTGAAATGATGTTGGCTTTTGAAGACATGATGAAAAAGAAAATTGTAATGCCAGCGCATTATTTAAGGGAAATGGGTGTGGATATGGGCAAAACTTTCTCACATTTTTCTGATGCTGCACAACGTTTGGGTGTTTACACCTCTAAAGATTATGTAGATATACTTCAAAGCCTGATCAAAGATTGGAAAATTGAACATGTTACAGGTTTAAATGCTGCAGGCGAAAAAGCACGCGATTACCTGATGGTACTTCCTGACAGGCTCACCCGTGTTGCAGATAGGCTAAAAAAACCCCAGCTGGAATATAAATTTAGATGGATTGATATGTAAGTGAGTGGATAATGAGTGTATGTGGTTATTTGAAGGTGTTGGAATAATCTTTTCCATTGGTTTAACAAACATGTCATTTAATCTAAATGAATGCCCTCAAATTTTGTTTTGCATCCATCTTATTTTTAACAGGATTGCCATACACCCTAAGCATTATTTTCTTTAAATGTGCAGCGTCTCCGGGTACTTTCGTTATCCTTTCATCTAAATATGCAAGAAAATTAGCCTTTTCTTCGGAAGTATATTCTGATTGAAACGCATCATGCCCGGTCATTAAATCAAAAGCGATATAATTGTTGGGCCATAATTTATAGTTCAGGTAAATATTCCGGTCGATGATCAAGGCAAGCTCTTTTATCTGGTCATTTTTGTTAGGAATATCTTTTATGTGTTCCAATTCTTCATCAATAACCTTTCCTACAGAAAATTGTATCCTTCCTTTTTGCTCAGTCACACCAGATATCATGCTGTTACGATCATCCTGCCTTGTTTTTGTATAAGCTATATTGGATTCTTTAAGAAATATTTCTGCTGCTTTCAGGTTGTCACAAGGTTCATATTCATAGGAAATAGAAACAGGCACTATATTCAAACTTCGGTAGGTTTCAACAAATGATTCCTGTGATGATATCCCCAACATTTTAAGAACTCCAGGTTGGGTTTTGTCATTGCCTTCTTTGGCCCTTCCTTCTTTTTGGGCTATCCATATCGACATATTCTTTTCTTTTAAAGTATAACGAATATAGGAGGATAATCTATGGGAATAATCATATAATTGTTTAGTAGGCACATTTCTATGAACAATAAAATTCCTGTTCAGCCTGGCTATACTGGCAACAGATTCATTGATCAGGAGGTTGTCACCAATAGCCACTTCGGTTGTTGAGAAACCCATCCCAAAAAGTAAATAATTTAAAAAAGCTGAATCCAGGATGATGTCCCTGTGGTTGGTCAGGTAAATGTAGCTTTTGTTTTTATCTAAGGATTCAAAACCTTCAGAATACAAACCCTTTGAAGTTTTTTTTATAATCCTTGAAAGGGCTTCATAAACAAATTGATCTTGAAATTCATGAATTGAATGTATGCCTTTGATCTTCTCAGAAAAAGAAACAGCATCTAATTCTGGAAATAAATAATTTAATATTTTTAAAAAAGATGGATCATAAGTAATTTTTTGTAAAGCTTCATTTACTTCATGATCATAATATGGACGAATCTCATCAAACGTCAATTCTTTACTCATTCGTGCTCCTGATATTTCTCCGAAGGTAGGATATTGAGCGGTAACTCGCAAGATGATATATGAGTTTTGGAGCAATGAATGATTGTTTCTGCAAGGATTTATCTTTTTTGAGGATGGTTTTGTACCGATGCTGTTGATAAACCATAATTTTCAAACAATAAAAAGTGGAGGATGTTCCAACAGGTGCGAAAGACATTTGCTGTTTTCCACGATGTTTAACCCCAAAGATCCTAATAAACCAGAGATTTAATAATATGAGCAATCAAACACATTACCCGGAGCCTATGGCAGAAGATATTTATGATGTTATCATAGTTGGGGCTGGTCCGGCAGGTTTAAACGCTGCGCTAATTTTGGCAAGATGCCTGAGGAAAATCATCGTTTTTGACCATGGCAAGCCCCGCAATTGGAAGTCTGATAATATCCATGGTTTTTTATCGCGAGATGGAATTTCCCCAAAAGAACTGCTTAAGATATCCAAGGA
>JALZND010000149.1 GCA_030857845.1 Bacteroidota bacterium
CCTGTTGATAGAACTAAAAACAGAATTAGATGGCCATTATGTAGTTTTTACTATTGCTGACAATGGATTGGGCGTGCAACCAGAACATAAAGAAAAATTGTTCAATATGTTTAGAAGATTTCATACTCATGTTGAAGGTACAGGAATAGGGTTGTATATTGTGAAGCGGATTATTGAAAACAATGGTGGCAAAATCGAAGTAGAAAGTGAAGTTGGAAAAGGTTCTACATTTAAAGTGTTTTTTAACGTAAAAGAGTTAATTATATATGAAAAGATTTAATCGTATAATGTTAGTTGATGATGATGACGTAAGCAATTATCTTACTCAAGGATTGATCCAAAAGATGGACTTTTCGGGCGAACTATCAGTATATAAAAATGGAGATGAAGCTTTAAATTATATCAGGGACTGCATGTTCCATCATGATACTGCAGAATGCCCTGAATTGGTATTGTTGGATATCAACATGCCCATCATGGACGGGTTTGAATTCTTAGAGGAATTTGAAAAATTACAAAAAAACCATAATAAAGATATCCCTGTTATTATATTAACCACATCGGGTTATAAATATGATGTGCAAAAAGCAAAAAGCTACAAAGTAGCAGGCTACATCAATAAACCGCTAACAGTAGATAAATTAGAAGAGGTTTTCAGGGATAACTTTTAAGTTTTCTGATCTATTTGATTTTTAAAACATTGGCATTTATAGAATGCTGTTTTAAAATTTTATTGGTATAGCTGAGTTTACCGTTTGGGACTACAAGAAAAAGGTCCCATTCTTTATTTCTGCCAATGACGATAACAGCGTCCATTTATCAACAAGCTTTTTAGGATCTTTTTTTGTTTTAGAAACTATTTCAAAATAATGCTTGCCCTGGTCTGTCCTGGCAGTGATGTGTGGAATGAAACTTTTTTCTGTTCCCTTACTCGTTAATTTTGCTAGCGTTTCATAATCTGAAATTACCGCTCTTATGTTTAGGAAGCCTCTCGACTTAATGATATCCAAGGCAGAGTAAAAGTACTTGTGTTCAACATTTATTGGATTGGTTTCTATTTGAATTTCATTAATCCTTTGAGGTGAATCATAATCAGTATTTAGGTGAGAAAAATAATGTTCTGTTTTATAAACAATTTAAAACCAGATCTGTTAAATTCTGCTTTGTTTAATGTAATTTGAAACCAATGACCCCCCAGTGACTTTTTCTTTAAAGATCCTTCCCTGATTATTTTACAATATCAAAAAAATAAATCTTGTGCTTTTCAGTTTTCATTGATTAACTTTCAGGAAAATTTCTTTTATGGGATTTATATATCAAATATAATTCTTAAATATTTTATCAAAATTTAATGGAACAATTTAGTGCAGCTATCACAGCGGTTTCAGGGTATGTGCCTCCCTATATATTGGACAATAAAGAACTTGAAAAATTGGTGGAAACCAATGACGAATGGATCAGGAGCAGGACAGGTATCCGGGAAAGAAGGATCCTTAAAGGGGAAGGTGCAGGTACTTCTGTATTGGCAACGGAAGCCGTAAATGAACTTTGCAAAAAAAGGGGGATAGACCCACTGCAAATAGAAGTGTTGATCTGTGCTACCATTACACCAGATATGCCATTTCCTTCTACAGCAAACATCATTTGCGATAATATAGGTGCTAAAAACGCTTTGAGCTTCGATATGTCCGCAGCTTGTTCAGGGTTTATCTATGCCCTTGAAACAGGGTCTAACTTCATCCGGTCAGGCAGGTACAAATATGTAGTAGTAATTGGCGCAGACAAAATGTCGGCGATTACCAATTATAAAGACAGGAATAGTTGCATTTTATTTGGCGATGGTGCTGGTGCTGTATTGCTTGAGCGTAATTATGAAGGTTTAGGAGTTATGGATGCTATATTGAAAACCGATGGAAGTGGAAAAGAATTAATAAAGCTCAAAGCCGGTGGCTCAGCTTACCCTATAAGCCATGAACATATCGATGCAGGAGATCACTATTTTTATCAGGACGGAAAAAGTGTATTTAAATATGCAGTTACCTATATGGCGGATGTTACGGCGGAGATCTTGGAAAAAAATAACCTTACAGGGGAAGATATTGCCTACCTTGTGCCCCATCAAGCCAACAGGCGGATTATTGAAGCTACCGCCAACAGGATGAACATAGGGATGGAAAAAGTTACCATGAACATCGAAAAATTTGGAAACACTACAGCTGCCACCATCCCACTATGTCTATGGGAATGGGAAAAAGAATTTAAGAAAAATGACAATCTCATCCTGGCAGCCTTTGGGGGAGGATTTACCTGGGGAGCTGTTTACCTAAAGTGGGCATACTAACAAAAGCCCTGGTACATTGGACCAGGGTCATTTCATTTCTGCATCATATCAGGCCTTAATTCAGTACCGTTGAGCATCAACTCTGCTGTTGCGGGGTTGGTTGCCAAAGGAATATTGTGTACATCGCATATCCTCATTAGCATTTGTACATCAGGCTCATGGGGATGCTTACCCAGTGGGTCCCTAAAGAAAATAACAATATCCAATTCATTTGTGGCGGCCATTGATGCAATTTGGGCATCCCCTCCTATTGGGCCAGATAGTAATCGGGTTACCTCAAAACCTGCCCTTTCTATATGGCTTCCGGTAGTACCGGTAGCGAAAAGAGTAACATTTTTTAAAAGTTCTTTATGTGCAAGTAAAAAATTTACCATCTCCGCTTTCCGCCCATCATGAGCTATTAAGGCTATCCTCATTAAAACATTGTTTAAATTCCAATCACTATTTATTTACCACAAAAATAGACTTTTTACCCGTTATTACATTATGTTGATTGAAATCAATGCATTTTAAATTTCTTAAAATTTTTGACATCCCAAATTTTTTACAAATCCATATTTATATGAATATATTTTAACATTTAAATATTATCAAAGATTTTTGTAAATTTTTTAAACAAACTTGAAAGTGGTATTGTTAATAGAGCAATGAAAGAGAATAAAAATTTTGTACGCAATCCTGACAACAACATGCAAATTCATGATCAAGGATCTGGCACTCCCAAGGACGTTAAAAATTCGGAGGAAATGACAATCCCAGTTATAGAAGAGTCTTTACATGTTGATAAAAACTGGGTTGAATCAGGAAAAGTAAATATTTCCAAGACCATAACAGAACATCAAGAAACTATTGATGTACCCCTTTCTCATGAAGAAGTAAATATTGAGAGGGTTCAGGTAAATCAATATATTGATACGTTGCCTCCCCCTGTACGCTATGAAGGTGAAACCATGATCATTCCGGTTTTAAGGGAAGTAGTTGTAAAAAGGGTGATGCTTGTTGAAGAGCTTAGGGTTACCAGAAAAGAGGTTCAAACCCATGAAAAACAACAAGTCACCTTGAAAAAAGAGGAAATAAATATTGACCGGGTTTCAACACAGCCAGAGACCTCAGGGTTGGGCACAAATTAAAATTAACTATTTTTTAACCTTAAACTTTTAAGTATTTTTATTATGGGACAAACAGTAATAGGTGTATTCGAAGATTCTTCATCTGCGCGAAAAGCAGTTGAACAATTAACTAGTAGTGGCATTTCAAGAAGTAGTATTGACATTTCAGAAAATGACAAAAATCAATCTAGTACTACAGATGCAGGAACTCATGAAGAGGACAGTATCAGCAGGTTTTTTAACAATTTATTTGGCAATAATGACCAGTCCAAATATTATAGTGAAGTTACAAGAGGAAGTAGTTCCCTGGTAACAGTCCATGCCCAATCTAACGATGAAGCCCAAAGGGCAGTAAGCGTACTGGATGAATATGGTGCGATAGATATCGATGAGCGTGCAGCAGACTATGGATATAATAGAAATGCTGAATCAAATTTTGAAAACCGTGACATGTCTTTCTCATCAGACAATGATGAATCAAAATCAATTCCAGTAATTGAGGAAGAATTGCATGTTGGTAAAAGGGAAGTAGAAACTGGCGGTGCAAGGATCAAGAGCAGGATTGTTGAAAAACCAGTAGAAGAAACACTTCGCCTTCGCCACGAACATGTGAACGTTGAAAGAAACCCTGTAAACCGTCCGGCATCTGAAAGTGACCTAGATCATTTCCAAGAGGGCGAAATCAATGTAACGGAACACGCTGAAGTTCCTGTTGTAAATAAAGAAGCCAGGGTGGTAGAAGAAGTCAAAATCAACAAAGAAGTTGGTGAGCGACAAGAAACCGTACGTGAGAATGTGAGAAAGACTGAAGTTGATGTAGAGACCTTTGATGAAAATGATAAGCGCAGCCGATATGATGAAAGCGATAGACTTAACAAGTCGGATGAAAACGATAGATTTAATCGATCCGATGATAGCGGAACGTTTAACAGATCGGATGATGGTTATCTGGATACAGACAAAGGATTATAATACAAAAAAGCGGCTTAATTGCCGCTTTTTTTTGCTTTATAACAAAGGTTCAAAAAATTCCCAATTGATATATTGTTTGTAATTATAATTTACAACTAAATAGCCTTATAACAATAATTAAGATATTATATTAAATTTAAGCATGATTCTTTCCAATGCATGTGTACCTAAGCATGTTTAAAAAACGTATAATCACTAGCCCTTCTACTCTTCTCAATCATTCTTCTTCCAAGTATATGTTTTGCTCAAAATAATGGGAAAATAATCCCCTAAACCTTGAAGGAACGAAAATTCTGGTTTTTATAAACCCAGGCGACGGGTATATTCATTAAAGCATACATGAAAGTGTAATTGCCATATATAAACTAGGTAAAGCAAATGGATTCTTTGTAGATACCACTACAAATGTGGAGAAATTTAAAGATGAAAACCTTAAAAAATACAATGCCCTAATATTCTCTAAAGCCAGCAGCTGGGCAATTTCAAAGGAAAGCCAAAAAATTGCATTAATGAGGTATGTTCAGGCTGGTGGTGGATTTTTAGGAAATCATCTTGCCACTGGGGAAAAACAATGGGACTGGTACATACAAATGATTGGAGGAGCATTTAAAATTCATCCTGAATTTCAATCTTTGATGTTCTTGTAGTTGATAAAGAGCACCCTGCAACAGCAAATGCTCCTCAAAAATGGACAGTTAAGGATGAATGCTATTTCTTTAATAAAATGAACCCCACAATCAGGATATTAATGGTTGCTGATACAAAAAAAATGAAAGGCAATGCTGATATATCTGATACATTTGGAGATTTAACCCCTATTGTTTGGTGCAATGTATTTGATGGGGGCAAGCAATGGTATACTGCGCTTGGGCATAGCAAAGAAAGCTATTCAGACCCCATATTCCTACAACATCTTTTAGGCGGTTTGAAATGGGTAGCGGCAGAAAAACTTGATTATAAGAAAGCAGCTGCATTTATTAATAAATAAAAAATAAATTTAAGTTGTTATTTGATATACTTTGCCTATTACCTGACGATCAAAAAGTAAGTTTTAAATAAAATTAATTATGTGGCTTCCCCCACGAAATTTTCTCTAAAAATTCCCAAGTTCAAATAAAAAAATAATTATAGAAAATGCAATTTAAAAATAGGAAGCCCTTTCTGCTGGCACTTTCAATATTAAATATCCATGCATTTTGCAAAGAAATTGTGTAAGGTAGTGTTCAATCATATGATGAAAAAGACCTCTTTCAGGGGGTAATAAAATATAAATATTAGCAGTATGACCAACAATGATGGTACGTTTCAGATTTCCATTCCTCAAAGGCAGGTGCCCATATATGAAAATAATGCCTTGGAATTTTCCCCAAAGGGTATCTTTAGAAGGGCGATCTTTTTTAGAAGTTGAGATATTCCTGTCAAAAAAGAAGTCACTATAGGTTATGGAGCAGCTGAAAAAAAGTTCATATTAAGGGTTTAGATCCCGAGGTTCATGTAATTGAACCTATTGATAGCTATTCTTTAGGAATAGATTATAATACTTATCCCAGAAGTAAATACATCTAATAGGGCTGGATGTTGAATTCTAGAGGATTCAAGAGAAACAACTTATACAGCTAACTTCATTTTTTATTAATTCTTTAATAGTCAATAAACTCTGATTTGATTTTAAATAACTAATTGCTAATCATTTAATTTAATTTTTTTTAATTGTTATAGATTAAAAGATATTATATATCCGTTAATATTTTTAATTTGAAATCATTAATAAAGTATTAAAAAATATTTATTCAAAGAATTTTAGGAGAGGTAGTTTCCTAAATTTAAGAAAATAAAAATCCCGAGACAGGTTAGGTGAAAGCAGTCAAAGATTTCACTATGTTAATAAATAACAAAAAATCTTTGGCTGATCGCTCCTAATATTCATTCCCATTTTTTGCCAAAACTGGATAGAAAAGACAAACCTCCTCATTAAAACTTGACTTTGTTATAGACTTAAATAAACCTCACGCAAAGCACTTATTAAGATTAAATTTAATGATAAAAAACTAAAACAATTTGTCTAATTTTAGCTTATATAAGGGTATATAAATTTTTTTTAACCTTAATACTTTCCAATCATGACAAAGTTACTAGCTTTAATAGGAGTAAGTTTATTTGCATATTTTTATATCAATAATGCTTTAAAAGAAGATACCTCTGACACAAACTCAAGGTCTCTGGAACCATCAAAAAGTTATTAATATTAAAGTATCAAAAAACAAAAAAGGACCTGAAATTTTCAGGTCCTTTTTTGTTTTTAATAGGGTAACATTAAATTTAATAAAGTTTTTTTATTTTTTATTTAAAAATCCTTTCGAAAAATAATTGATATTGATGTGCTATTGTTGCTTCTAAATCAAAAAGCACAGCATGTATATCCAAAATTTAAAACTCAGAGCCTTGAATTAAACTTTACCTTTAAGATGAATTGCTTTTCAAATATAAGACCGTCATGACTAACGATATCAAACGTTTAACCGTTAACATCCTTTACTCATAAAAAAAGGCTGTCTTATTTCTAAAGACAGCCTTTTTTAATAGAACTTAAATTTATAATTAGTTTCCACCTGTAGTTCCACCACCAGATGTTGTTCCAGTACCTCCTGAAGAAGTGCTGCTTCCACCTGGGGATATTCCTCCAGCAGTTGTAGTTCCTCCAGTTGTAGTTCCAGTACCACCAGCCGTTGTTCCTCCAGTTGTAGTTCCAGTACCACCAGCCGTTGTTCCGCCAGTTGTAGTTCCTGTACCACCAGCTGTGGTTTCGCCAGTTGTAGTTCCAGTTCCAGTTCCAGTTCCAGTTCCGGTTCCTGTACCAGTTCCGCCAGCTGTAATTCCACCCGCTGTAGTACCACCAGTTGTAGTACCACCGGCTGTTGTTCCGCCAGCTGTAATTCCACCAGCTGTAGTACCACCGGCTGTTGTTCCTCCTGCTGTAGTTCCACCTGTAGTTGTTCCTCCTGTAGTTGTTCCATAATCAGTACCAGTTCCTGTTCCAGTTCCAGTTCCTGTTCCAGTTCCTGTACCTCCTGCTGTAGTACTTCCAGTTGTGGTTCCACCAGCTGTAGTGCCTCCGGCTGTTATTTCACCAGTTGTTGTGCCAGTTCCAGTTCCGCCAGATGTAGTTCCATAAGTATCTCCGGCTGTTGTTGCGGTTCCACTAGTTGTAGTACCTGTTGTACCTGTTGTTGTTCCGGCTGTTGTACCTGTACCTGTTGTAGTACCTGTACCTCTCATGCCATCTTCAGTACCACGGGTACCATCTTGTTCCCTATAAGTACCGTCGTCTGTAGTACCTGTTCCTGTTACAGTTCCCGTTCCACCTCTTTGGTTTTCAGCACAGGAAAATAAGAACACAGAGCCTGCAATGCACATTGATAAAAAAAGTTTTTTCATAACTATTAAAAAGATTTAAATGAATAAAAATTAAAAAAAAATAAAAAAAATAAAAAAATTAACCAAAAACATTTAATCTAAAAATCAAATTGATTTTTTGTAGATTATGATCTATACTTTGGTATATCATTAAAATTAAAATTTTAATATAATATTATTATCAAGAACGATACATTGTTATTTTTGTTCATTAAACCATATATTATTTAAAATAATACATTAAAACTCAGATAAAATCATGCCGTCTTGTATATTAATCTACTTCTTGTAGGGGTACTTGAATCGGATCTTGACTTGGATCTTCTTGTAAATTCTCCTGACTATCAACCTGTCCTCCTTCTATAGTTTGAGTAGTTTGGGCGGGAGCTTGCTCACCAATTGTTCCTGTATTTCCTTGCTGCACATTTGAACTTTTTGATAACTTTGAATCGAGATTTCCATCATTAAGCCTGTTTGGGGGAATTTGGCTACGTGCATCAATTTTAATATTTGAAGTGTTTGATGT
>JALZND010000532.1 GCA_030857845.1 Bacteroidota bacterium
AAACTGCACAAAATAGGTTTAATGATATGAACCAAAGCCTTTTTGAGGCTTTGGAACGTATCTGACGTTTTCAAAATTAAAATCCTTTAACTTACCAAAGCATCATAAAGTATTTCAATAGGATGTAAAGCCTTTCTGCCTGTACCATCTTTTATCTGGTGCCGGCAGCTGGTACCTGGAGCTGCAATAATTACATCATCTGCCTGCTTACGAACAGTAGGGAATAAAACCAGCTCACCAATCTGCATTGACACTTCATAATGCTCTTTCTCGTAACCAAATGAACCCGCCATTCCGCAACAGCCGGAAGGAATAATACGCACATCATAATTTTTTGCAAGTGACATCATTTTCTTGGTATAGGACAAAGAAGATAGCGCTTTTTGATGGCAGTGCCCATGTAGTTTTACCTGGCGCTGTTCTTTAGAAAATAGCTCCTTGTCAAGCTTTCCCTTTTCCAGCTCAGAAGAAAGAAACTCATCAAATAACAAAGCACTTTGAGAAATATTTTTTGCGGCCTCCTTTAGGTGAGGTTCAGCCAGGTCCGTATATTCATCCCGCAAAGTCAACAGAGCAGAAGGCTCTACCCCTACTATGGGTGTATCTGGCGTTACCAAACCTTGAAGTAGTTTTATGTTTTTATTGGCAATTTTTTTTGCTTCCCTTATCAAACCCTTTGAAATAAATGTCCGTCCACTTTCAAGATGTTCTGGCATGATGACGTTATACCCAAGCCTTGCAAGCAGCTTGATACCCTTTATTCCAATATCGGTATCATTATAGTCGGTGAATTCATCGCAAAAGAAATAAACTTTTCCCTTATCAGGAGTTTTGTTTTTGACCCCGAAATTAGTTTTCTTATTTTTTTTATACCAGTTCCTCAGCGTCTGTTCATGCAATAAAGGGAGCGTCCTTTTATCAGAAAATCCAATAATCTGTTTAACAATTGAGGAAGTAAAGGAATTGGATGAGAAAAAATTATAAATCCCTGGCATTAAAGAAGCCAATCCATTTGCCTTTGTAAAACCGGTTATAATCCTTGTTCTGAGAGGGATGCCATTTGCATCGTAGTAATGCTGTAAAAATTCCGATTTTAATTTTGCAACATCAACGTTGGAGGGGCATTCAGCTTTACAAGCTTTGCAGGAGAGGCAAAGGTCCATAACCACGCTGATCTCTTCATGGTCAAATTTATTATCTTTAGAAGAATGGGTAAGCATTTCCCGCATTACATTGGCCCTGGCCCTGGTAGTATCCTGCTCGTTGCGGGTTGCCATATAGCTTGGGCACATCGTGCCTCCGCTTAAATGCGTTTTCCTGCAATCACCTGAACCATTGCATAATTCGGCAGCCCGCAGCACCCCTTGAGTACTTGTAAAATCGTAAACAGTATCAAATTGAGGTGTCCCTTGACCTGGAGTATATCTTAGATTACTGTTCATAGAAGGGGTATCCACAATTTTCCCAGGATTAAAAATTTTATGAGGATCCCAGGTATGTTTTACTTCTTCAATAAGCCGGTAATTCTTTTCTCCGACCATATACTTAATGAATTCGCCCCGCAGCCTTCCATCTCCATGTTCACCACTCAGTGAGCCCCTATACTTTTTAACTAAAATTGCAATTTCTTCTGCAATGGTCCTGAAAAGCTCGTTTCCTTCTTCAGTTTTTAAATTGATAATCGGCCTTAAGTGTAGCTCGCCGGTACCTGCATGGGCATAATGAACAGAATACAAGCCGTGCTTTTTAAGGATATCATTAAACTCACGGATGTATTCAGGCAGCTCCTGCACATCCACTGCAGTGTCTTCTATTACTGGAACAGGTTTTGCATCACCAGGGATATTTGAAAGTAAGCCCAGGCCAGCCTTTCGCAAGGTCCAGATTTTTTTGGTATCTTCTCCAAAAAGAACAGGAAAATGATAGCCAAGATTGTTGGCTTCCATTTCATGCTGCATTTTTCCAGCCAAAGCAATGATTTCTTCCCTGCTAGGGCCTGAAAGCTCCACTACCAATATAGCACCCGGATCACCCTGTACAAAGAACCTATTCTGGCTTTGTTCGATATTAGTTTTTGTGCATTCAAGGATATAATGATCAATGAGCTCCGACGCCAATGGTTTATATTTTAATGCAATAAGGTTTGCCCTTAAGGCTTCATCTATAGTATTGAAGTGCACACAAACCAAAGCAGTGTCTTTAGGAGGAAGTGGCACAAGGTTTAGCTTCAGTTCCGTAAGAAACGCAAGGGTGCCCTCTGAACCCGCTATTAATTTGCAAAAATTAAAATCTTCGCCATTTGACAAAAATGGGGCCGAATCCATCAGCATATCTATTGCATAGCCGGTATTCCTTCGGGTAACTGCCTTTTTAGGAAATTCCCTTTCTATTTCTTCCCTGTTTTCCGAATTGGAAAGCATGGATTTTATTGAGCTATACAACTGCTGCTCCAGAGGGCTAACAACATTGGTTCCATTGCATTTTTCTTCAAATTCAGGAACAGAAATTGAAGAAAAAGTAGTTTCACTGCCATCGCTCAAAATAGCCTCAACAGAAATCAGATGTTCCCTTGCACTTCCATACACAATGGAATTAGATC
>JALZND010000150.1 GCA_030857845.1 Bacteroidota bacterium
CGGCACATCCATTTGGAAATTTTACCATGTTCCTCTGAATAACCGGTATAACGCTCATAAACTGATTTTTTTGTCCCGTTACCTGATAAATAAGCTTCAATAATTATCTTTTTTTCATCATCAGAAAAATACAGTCTCTTACTTATCCATCGTCCTAGATTGGCTTTACTTTTTTCTTTCATATTTACACTTTTTTGTGTAAACCTATTTTAGGACAAGTCATTTATTTTGGTCAAAGGACTGTGGTATAATTTTTTGATTCCGCTCCGATGGGGCTCTGTTTTACATTATTAAATCCTTATGATTGCAACCTAAATTATTGATTCCGCTCCTTTGGATCTCATTTAAATTTTGGAATAGCCCCGAAGGGGCATTATCATTAGCCTAGGGCAACGCCCTAGGTTATTTAATGAATTTGTTTGTCAGCCCCAAAGGGGCGCAATCTTTTTTTATATTTAATCAATTATATTCATCATAATACTCCACCTTATATATTTGCAAAAACTTATTGAATCTTAGGGCTACACCTAAGCTATTAATTCGCTCCTTTGGAGCTCACTTGAAAATCTTATTGTAAAAAAACCACAATGAGGTACTTTAGATGATATCATTTACCAACCTTAACCCTTTATGTTTAAAAAACTAAGGAAAACCGATCAATCCCCAACAACAATAATTATCAGGTTCATGGTAGGAGCGGTATTTTTATCCGAAGGCCTTCAAAAACTAATTTTCCCGGCTTTAAGGGGCAGTGGGAGGTTTGAAAAAATTGGATTGCCCTACGCGGAATTTCTCGGATTTTTTGTGGGTGGGGTAGAAATCGCTTGCAGCTTGTTCGTAATTTGGGGTCTATACACCCGGTTGGCAGCCATCCCGCTTATCCTTATTATGTGTATGGCAATCATCTCGACTAAGCTCCCTATCTTTCAACTTGAAGGAATTTGGGAAGGCTTGCATGCAAGTAGGACTGATTATGCCATGTTAATGGGCAGTATTTTTTTATTGATCAGAGGAGGAGGTAAATCGTCGCTTGACCGCTAGTAATAATTAAATTTTTGTAATTTTCTGCGTAAGATTTTTAAGCTATATTATTTTGGAATTATTTTAGGACACATTATTTCAGCAGAAAAAAACGATTAAACTTGAAAGAGGTAATTAAAAAAGTACCATCAGCAATAGAAACGCAAAGGTTATTGCTGAAAAAGTATCAAAGTGGGGATGGTAAAAATTTTTTTAGACTCATGCAGCAGAATCGGTCCAGGCTCAAGGATAGTTTTCCCATCTCGTTGGCAGCCTCAGACACAGAAGAAAATGCAGAATTGTGGGTCCAGAAAAAAGTAAAAGGATGGCTTGAAGGCACCATGTATTCCTTTGCTATTGTTGACAATGCATCAGGTGCATATATTGGGGACTCTATCATTAAAAATATTGATTGGAAAATTCCTAAAGCAGAAATTGGATATTGCATAACAAAGGAATTTGAAGGGAGAGGATTAATGCAGGAAGTTTTATGGGCCCTTAATGAATTTGCATTTGAAACGCTTGGATTTGAAAGGCTTTACCTCAAAATAGCAGTTATAAACTCAAGAAGCAGTAAACTTGCTGAGCGTTGCGGGTATAAATTAGAAGGTGTTTTAAAAAATGATTATAGGTCAGCAAATGGAACCCTTAGAGACGTATGTTGTTACGGGCTTACAAAGGGAATTTATGAAAAAGAAAAGAAAAGCTAACATTGTTCCTTCACTTAATTCAATCATAAGTTTTTGTCTTTGAAGAAAAAAAAATCATAACTTTGGCAATCAACAATTATTAAAAATAAAGACATGGCTCATAACTTATTAGAAGGTAAAAAAGGAATTATTTTTGGAGCTTTGGATGAAAAATCCATTGCATGGAAGGTAGCTTTAAAAGCAAAAGAGGAAGGCGCTACTTTTACTTTGACCAATGCACCTATAGCTTTAAGGATGGGCGAGATCAATAAACTTGCTGAAATATGTGATGCAAAAGTTATTCCCGCTGACGCTACCTCAGTAGAAGATATAGAAAATCTGTACAAACAATCTATGGAGGTTCTGGGTGGAAAACTTGATTTTGTTTTACACTCTATTGGAATGAGCCCCAACGTAAGAAAAGGCAAGTCATATGGCGACCTAAACTATGACTGGTTCCAAAAAACCCTGGATATTTCAGGTTTGTCATTTCATAAAATAATGCAAGTGGCAGAAAAGCTGGATGCGATGAACGAGTGGGGTTCTATTGTTGCATTGTCTTATATTGCTGCGCAAAGGAATTTTCCTGATTATTCCGATATGGCACAAGCCAAAGCGGTGCTGGAGTCTATTGCAAGGAGCTATGGATATAGATTTGGGAAATTGAAAAGGGTTCGGGTTAATACAATTTCACAATCGCCTACAAAAACAACCGCAGGCACAGGCGTTGGTGGGTTTGATGCTTTTTATGATTATGCAGATAAGATGTCGCCTTTAGGCAATGCAAGTGCTGAATCATGTGCTGAATATGTAGTTTCATTATTTTCCGATTACACCAGGATGGTGACAATGCAAAACTTAATGCATGATGGAGGCTTCTCCAGCTCAGGAATATCAGAGGAAATCGTTCAGGAAATTTCCAAAAATCTCAAATAAGCCGGTAAATGCAACTTTCTCTATTTTTTATACTTAGAATAAGATTAAAATAAAAAATTCAATAATTGGAAAATTAAGGGAGCATATTCAAAATATTGGAAGGCTCCCTTTGTTTTTTAGGTTCCCCTTTTCATTCTTATCCGCTTTATGAACCCCTTATTGGCATAAACCCATCGCATTAGAACTAGATTATTTAACTATGGTTGTTTTCCCAAATGCAAAAATAAATTTAGGACTTAAGGTTACAGAAAAACGCAATGATGGGTTTCATAATTTAGAAACTTGTTTTTATCCTGTTTTATGGAAAGATGCCCTGGAGGTAATAGAATCTACAAAAACACAATTTACTTCCACAGGAATAGAAGTCCCGGGAAAGGTGGAAGATAACCTTTGTGTAAAAGCTTATAAAATTTTGGCCAAGGATTATAGTTTGCCCCCCGTAGCTATGCACCTCCATAAGTCTATCCCCATTGGAGCCGGCTTGGGAGGAGGTTCTTCTGACGCTTCCTTTGCATTGAAGGCCATTAATGAGGTTTTCAACCTTTTCCTAGACCCTGAAATTTTAATGCAATATGCAGCTGAACTGGGTAGTGATTGCCCGTTTTTTGTGGAAAACAAACCTGTGCTTGCAAGAGGTAAGGGCAATATTTTCGAACCTATAAATCTTGACCTGTCAGCATATTTTGTCATAATTGTTTTTCCTGGCATCCATGTATCCACAGCAGGTGCTTTTTCTAAAATTTCCCCTTCAGAACCTAAAATTAATTTAAAGGAGGTACTTGAAAATACATCTCCTGAGATGTGGAAAAATTATCTGGTAAATGATTTTGAAGAAAGTGTTTTTGCTGATTTTCCCCAGATCGCAAAAATTAAAGATACTTTATATAAAAGTGGAGCCCTGTTTTCCAGTATGAGCGGTTCCGGATCAGCTGTTTTTGGGATATTTGATAAAAAACCCCAGCTTGAATCCGATCTTTTTGCAGGCTATATAATATGGGAGGGAAAACTGTAGTTATGGCTATATGATGCGGGTCATCTTATATTGTCTATCTGAACAGGCTTCCGGTTAGATATTTATTTAAATAAGGATATGCCAAAACTGCTAAAAGAATAATAAATGTGCCTATATAAAAGCCAAGAGTCATTTTTTCTGCGTCTCCAAATATTATATATGCCAGTAAGATGCCATATACAGGCTCCAGGTTTACCACCAGGTTCAATGAAAAAGCCGACATTCTTAGCATGAGCTCCACAGAAGCAGAGTATGCGTATACTGTGCATACCAATGCCAAAATAGCAATGTAAAACCAATCCATTAAACTTGGCGTGAGCTGTAGCTCGTCAGTAAAATAGGTGGTGTATATTGGGAAAAATAAAGCCGTCCCAGCACATGCCCCAATCATTTCGTAAAACGTTATGACAAAGGAATTTTGTCGCAGCGTAAACCGCCCATTGATTACTGTAAATAATGCAGCCAAAAATGCTGATAAAATTGCCATTCCCAATCCCAAAGCATGGTTGAATTCAAAGTGAAAAATTACATACAGCCCTGCAATTACTACCAAACCAAGTAAGACTTCATGTGCTTTAATTTTGCCTTTTATAATAATTGGTTCCAATATGCTGGTCCATAGGGATGCTGTTGCCATACCTGCTAGTGTTACCGATGCTGTAGAAATCTTCGCTGCAGCAAAAAATAAGATCCAATGTGCTGCAATCAGGAACCCGGTAGCAAATATTTTGATGAGTTCCCCAGCACCAATCATTACATTTTCTTTCCAGATGAACAGCAATACACCCAAACCAAGAAAAGACAATAGGGTTCTGTAAAATACAAGCTCAACGGATGGAATGTATATCAGAAGGCCAATAATTGCTGTAAAGCCCCAAAGCAACACAATGAAATGAAGCTTTACATAATCTTTTAAAGTACTGCTCATCAGCGGGGCACGGTTTTATATAAAACCAATCCAACCAAAGAAAACACAATGTTTGGGATCCAAACCCCCAACAAGGGATTTACACTTCCTGCTTCGGCTACAGTCCTGCTCATGATGAAGAATATGATAAAAATAAATGCAATAAAAAAGCCAAGGGCAATCTGGAACCCTGCCCCGCCGCGGGCTTTCCTTGCAGAAACAATTAAACCTATCATGGTTAGTACCAGCACAGTAAAAGGCGACATATAACGAATATATTTTTCGATGACAAAATTTTCCACATCATCGGCACCCCGTTCACGCAGCTCTGCAATATAAACCTCAAGCTCATCAAGTGTTAGGGATTCATTTAATTTATAGTTATAACTAAAATCTTTGGGCAAAATATTTAAGGTGGTATCCAAATAATCACCTTTAGTCAAAGTTTCATTTTGTCCATCAAAAGTACGCAGGGTCCAATTCTGCACCATCCATTTTTCTTCTTCGGGCTTCCATTCAATCCTTTTTGCAGAAAGCTTTTCCACAAGTTTTTTGTCCCTGATAGTCTCAAGGGTAAACCTATAGCCAACATTGACATTGTTGTTGTAGTTCTCCATATACAGATATGATTCAGGAGCTACCTTCATATGAATGTCCCTTTCACTATAGTTGAAAGGCTTTTTAAAATATTGAACTTCAAATTCTATCCTGGATTTGTTAGAATCAGGAATAATCCATCCTGTAAGGAAAAAGCTTATTACTGCTATTAAAGAAGCACCAAGAAGATAAGTAAACATCATTCTCCTAAAGCTTACACCGCTACTAAGTATAGCAATGATCTCGGTATGTGAGGCCATTTTTGAAGTAACAAAAACGGTGGCTATAAATACTGTTATAGGCGTTAACAGATTGGCCATATAAGGTATGTAGTTCAAATAATAACCCAGTATTTCTTGTACAGAAAGGCTGTGCTTAATGAAATCGTCATTTCTTTCAGTAAAATCTATGACACAGATTATAGAAACCAATATCAAGACTACAAAGAAAAAGGCACTTAAAAATTTCTTTAATATGAACCAATCAATAATTTTCATGTAGCTTTAAAGCTTTAGGCCTTATATATTATATTAATTTCAATTTAACCGCGACATCAATTTTGGGACCATCTGGTTTTTCCATGCATTGAATGTGCCTTCATTTATCTTTATCTTAGCTTGATCTACCAACCAAAGGTAAAAAGTAAGATTATGGATACTTGCAATCTGTGCTCCTAAAATTTCTTTACTTATAACCAAATGCCTCAAATAAGCTTTTGAGAATGAATTGCTTACATGGCTTTCAATGCCCTCATCAATTGGTGAAAGGTCATCTTTCCATACCTCATTTCTGATGTTGATAATACCATTGGAAGTGAAAAGCATGCCATTGCGCGCATTTCTTGTTGGCATTACACAATCGAACATGTCGATTCCCAATGCAATGCATTCTAAAATATTTGCCGGTGTACCTACGCCCATTAAATAACGTGGTTTATCAAATGGCAATATATCGCAAACCAATTCTGTCATTTCGTACATCATCTCGGCAGGTTCTCCGACAGATAAACCTCCTATCGCATTTCCTTCCCGGTCAAAAGAAGCTATTGTCTCTGCAGAAATTTTCCTGAGTTCCGGATAGGTACTGCCTTGTACAATTGGAAACAGCGTCTGACTATAATTATACAAAGGTTCTGTTTCATCAAATCTTTTACAGCACCTTCCCAGCCACCTATGAGTCATCTCCATTGACTTTTTTGCATAATTGAATTCACAAGGATAAGGCGTGCATTCATCAAAAGCCATAATAATATCTGCCCCTATAGTCCTCTGAATGTCCATTACCCCTTCTGGAGTAAATATATGCTTGGACCCATCAATATGTGATTTAAACATAACACCATCTTCCTTGATTTTCCTGTTGGCGGCCAATGAATATACCTGGTAACCACCACTATCAGTTAAAATAGGTCTGTTCCATCCATTGAATTTGTGCAGGCCTCCAGACTTTGCAAATATTGACAACCCTGGCCTGAGGTACAGGTGGTATGTATTTCCTAAAATTATTTGAGCTTTTACATCCATTTCAAGCTCTCGTTGACTTACAGCTTTTACCGCCCCTGCAGTTCCAACAGGCATAAAAATAGGCGTTTCAATATTGCCATGACCAGTTTTTAAAACACCGGTCCTTGCTTTGCTGTTTTTGTCCTTTTTTATTACATCAAAATTCATACAATAATTGTTCCTTGTATTGTTTGGTGTGCAAATTATACCTTATTATTCACAAAATAATTTAAAATTCACTATATCTTAGCAACCTGAAAATGCTACCCATAAAATTCCTTTATTAATGTTGTTTACGGTTCTCTTTATCACATTCATTGTAAGTCTCTGTATACAATTGATTTATTATTTATTTAGTTTTAGCAGACTGGCCTTTTATAAAAAGCCTGTTGCAAAGAAAGATCAGGAAGTAAAACCTGTTTCAGTGATAGTATGTGTCCATAATGAAGAGCATAACCTTCGCAACCTCTTAAAATCACTGTTGAGCCAGGAATATCCAAATTATGAGGTTATCATTGTAGATGACCGTTCTACCGACGATACCTATGATTTTCTAAAGATGCAGCGGGAGAAATTCCCCAACATGAAGTTGATACATGTGGAGAACGTTCCCGAAGGATTTAATGGTAAAAAATATGGTTTAACATTAGGTATAAAGTTGGCAAAAAATGAACTGCTTTTGTTCACTGATGCAGACTGTGAGCCTATTAGCAATATGTGGATCCGGGAAATGGCTGCAGGGTACACCGATACAAAAAAAATAGTGCTTGGCTATTCACAATATTATGCACAGAAAGACTTTTTAAATACCTTTATAAGATATGAAACTTTGTATACAGGTATTGTTTATCTTTCGGCTGCAATGGGAGGAAGCCCTTATATGGGCGTGGGCAGGAATATAGCGCACAGGAAATCATTCTTCCTGGAAAACAAAGGTTTTAAAAATCATATGAAGGTGACTGGTGGCGACGATGACCTTTATGTAAATGAATATGGCAATAAAATAAATACCGGTGTAGTAATTGGCCGTGATGCCACTGTAATGTCAATTCCAAAATATAATTGGGGCGCTTACTTTGCCCAAAAACGAAGGCATCTATCTGTGGGTAAATTTTATAATTTTGGGGACAAATTAAAGTTAAACATATTAGCCGTTTCACAATTGATGTTTTGGCTTACGTTTATCATTTTAGTTATTAGTTGGCATGAACCATATATTGTTTTGGCAGGTTTTGTGCTTAGAACAGCTGTAGTTTGTTTTATATTTCATCACTCCATCAAAAGATTGGGGGATAAATTTAGTGTTTGGCTAGTTCCTTTGTTTGATTTGTTATTTGTGTTTTATTACTTCATTACTGGTTATTCTGCGTTTTTTTCAAAAGATATAAAATGGAATTAAATAAACAATTTTCTCAAAAAGCTTTAGAAGATTTTAAACTTATAGATCTTGCTACCCAAAGCGATAATGAGCAGGCTTATGCTGATCTGATGAAGAGGTACAAAAAGCCAGTTTATCATATGATTTTAAAAATGGTGAGAAATGTGGATGATGCAGAAGACCTTACTATTGAGGCATTTGCAAAAGCTTTCAAGAACCTCCATAAATTTAAAAAAGACTTTACCTTTAGTACTTGGTTGTTCCGTATTGCAACCAATAATTCTATAGATT
>JALZND010000151.1 GCA_030857845.1 Bacteroidota bacterium
TTCCTCAGCACGATCGGGGCAAGAAGAATTATCAACAATACCAGTGTAAATATTAATACAGGGTCAGTAAAAGGAAGTGAAAAGTCAAAAAAATGATCCATGCCCAAAGTTATAAATTCAAATATATATAATTTGAAAATTATGGAACTAGAGAAGATTCAAATTTTATTTATTGAGTATTAGAAAATGTATAATAACCTAACATAATGTCAAATTGACAATTAAAATTGAATTATATAGAAATATGTTGTTTGTAGTCTAATTTTATGTAACCTGATAAGCAACATTAAATCACACACATTGGCCTATGATGGTAATAAAGAATTGTGGACACTATCATAAGTAGATGATAAAGATAATAAATAGACGAAGCAGGCACAGGAATGCCTACAAGACTACTGGATTGTTATCTGTATAAGGCATTAAAGATTAATGAAAAATGATTTTTCATTCGGGAGCGCCAGTTATAGAGAGATGCCTCACCCTATCTCATTATATTAGTGTTTTGTGAGACATTAGTTAGTTTCTGTTATAGTACTTTTTACAGGATCTTTTCTTAAGCTTTTTGAAGCCTTTATGTCTTGCCCTGTAATGACATGAATGCTTTTGCTCTTCATTTTTTTCTCAACGACTTTTGCTAGATCATTAAATGCTTCAGGATTACTTTCTAAATTATACTTCTTTAAGAATTCTTGTTTATCATGGTACTAATCCTATATTGAGCATTTTACTATTGACAAAAAGTTCAACAGGTATCCCCAATCCTCTTGAAAGTCTGTAGATATGTTCCAGTGTAAAGTACCTCTTTCTGTTCATTATTTCGGATACCCTTGACTTTGGGCCAATGTATTGCTCTAGGTCCTTCTGCTTGAGTCCTCGCTGTTCCATTATAAATTTAATATATTCAATAGGATCAGGCTCTGGTATTGGATAATGCTTAGCCTCGTATTTTTCTACCAAGGTGCTTAGAGCATCTAAAGTAAAGTAGAGATCGGATCCCTCTTCCGGATTATTATCCAAAATTTCGTCTATTATTCTAAGCGCCTCTTCATAATCCACTTCATTTTTTATCGGTTTAATTTCGTATTTCATAACACCTAGCCTCCAGTTGTTGTCTTTAAGATTAAATTTTAATTTTTGATTTTAATTCTAATTCAATGCCCAGATCGTGTGAGCATCAATTTTATCATATTCTGCATGGGTGCCGAACCATCTTAGATACACCCTGTCAGCCTTAATCATTACGATTGTTATCAACCGGAAATTATTTCCTTTATTCTGAAGATCACTCTATTAGGATTAGTTTGATAATCAAGTATTTGGCTCCCGTCGCTTTCAGTAATATGATGAATGTGTATAAATGCATTCCTTTTCTGAATTAACTTATAGAAATTCTCAAAAGATGTGTCGTAATTATTTTTTGATACAGAGCTGCTAGTGCTTATGTTTTTATCAATGGCATTACTAAAATCCTCTAATACAATTCCAGAGGTCTTTGGCCTTCCACTGCTATAATCTCTTACAAAACCATTTTCCAGATTGTCAATAATATAAATTATTGTCCATTCGAAATTTGTAAAAATATAGACTGCCTTTCCAACAAGTGCTATATATTCATGATAAGTTGAAGCACAAGAAAAAACATAATTTAATCTGGAATGTTAAATTTATAAATCGTAAATCTTGAGTAGGACAGCATACAATTTTATAACCTTAATTTTAATAAGTTTAATTTTAATAAGTTTAATTTTCAGCTGCCGCCCTGTTGTAGAAATAATTACGGAGCAACACCCTGAATTTAAATTGGATGATTATAAAACTTTTTCATTTGTAACTGAGATACAAGCAAGGAAAACCAACTAGTATGGCGCCACCTTACCGAAATAGGTATTATCAAAGTGAATTAAAGGCGCAGCTTGGAGAAAAAGGCTTAACCTTTTCAGAATCAAACCCCGACCTGAGGATAAATATTGGTATTGTGGTTGACGAACAAGTGCAGACACGGGAAACCAATATCATGACAGACCCACCTCAATATATCGGCCAAAGAAGATATACATGGCGTGTCCGTGAGGTACCGGTCGGCACCTACCAACAAGGTTCGGTCACCTTGCACCTTATAGACAATGAAAACAACGAGTTGGTATGGAACGGTACCGCAGAAGCAATTATCCCTAAAAATCGTGAAAAACAAGAACGCCAAATCCGTAAAGGCATTCAAGAGCTGGCAAAAAAAATACTTTAACCTAAATCATCAATTTAAGGAACCCTACATGAATGAATCCTGAAAAGCCACCAGCTTAGCTTCAAAAATCACTTAGATCCTATTCATTCTAATACTATATCCACATCTGTCTCCTAATACTTTCCCTGATTGTTTTCATTTTTTCATTCCTTTCATAGTTCAAGGAATTTTGCATTTTACTAATTAGAAATTTATGACAGGCCATTCTATTACCCAGTCCCTTCATTTATAACCTTTTCATTTCTAAGATAATGCCAATTAATATTCGTTGTGATTTAACTAAAAAATTAATTTTATAAATTCAGGTTGTACGAAAATGCACGATGATGCAGGGATCGGAACAAGAGTACTTACAAGAGCATTTGAGTAAGAAACAGCAAACAAGTAAATTATAATAATTTATTTGTTTACTGTTTGCTTAATGAATTAATCTATTACCCATCACCTATTTCCTATTTCTATTTCCCATAACCTGTCCCCTACCTACCATATTTTAAAACCTCATTTCCATTTTCAAAGATTTTCACTATATAATCTTGATTGTCTCCTTCCTCAGTAAATTCCATATGTACATTAGCATCTTTCAGGAAAAATGTATTTTCCGATTCAGGGAAAAATTGCACGGTAGGTAAACCATCGCCCGAGACATTCAATGCGTTTTCATCTTTTTCAATGTGTAGCTTTTTTCCATTCGGCATAAAATAACTGCCAGAATACCTTTCGAGGATTTTATCATTTAAACTGGTTATTTTTCTTCCAAAAAAGTAAACCGCATCATCATTAATCAACTCGATTCCATCCATTTTATCCAAACGGGCTATAATACCCCAACCAAAAAAATTATTGGCAACAGCAATTTTTAGGTCATTATAACCTTTTATCAATTGCATATCGAAAGACGTATTTTCAACTGAGATCCGTCCATCAGGTTCTTTCATCATAGGTTGATTATAGGGATTCTTATCCATATAGATCATTTGGCCATTTAAGAAAACCCATACTTCATCGCTGAAACCAAAGTCCAACTTTCGCTTTTGTGCCTTATCAGATTTCACAGTTACCTTTAGCCAAGTCAGCCGGCGATTTTCACTTTTGCCGAATTTCCGGGTTAGGTTTATCAGGCCTCTACGTTCGGCCTGAATTTCTTCCCACTCAGTTGAATCTTTTGGAAGAAATTCATAACTAAAATCTACCTTATCAGGAGTAGTAATAGGTTGGTTTACTCTCCAATTTCTGATATACCTTGGGTCATAATCTGTGGGGTCGGGGCCCGGAGCATGGGCTATACCCCCTGTTTCGGCATGAGAAATGCGAAGTTTGGAAATTATCATCTGCCCGTCAAATGCAATTGTGCCCCTTTCTGTATCTCCTTCAAGATAAGGGATTTCCAAAGTAGGTTTTTCACTATTAACATATACCCGCATCTGTGACTTCGAAATTTCCAGCTTTACACGATTCCATTCTTCTTTATTAAAAACAGCATTGGTTTGATAATGTGGCAACATGTCCCATAAATTAACGCCTTTCAAAAAGGGTGCATATTGCACCGCATCGGGGGCTAATGGCTTTCCAGCCCGTGCCGTCCTGAAATAAAAACATTCATTTTCATCAGCATTTTTATAATGGAAATAAAAAGATGAAAAAACCGGATCAAAGGGTTGTATATCAAACTCTATCGTTCCTACAAAAAAATCAAGGCTTTTTAAAACTACTTCTCCCGAACCGGCTAGAAGCTTCATAGATTTCACGCCGTCTATGGTGATAAATTCAACCTTTCCGGACTCAAATATCCAATGTTTTTCTTCTAATGGCACTTTTATAAATTTGCTCTTTTGGGCATATACAGGATATAACAAGGCCCATAAAAATGGAAGTAGTATAAGTTTCTTTATGAATGTGTTCATATTTTCACAGGTAATTAAAGGTTTTGAAATCTATTTTATTGAAGCTCCTTCTTGAGCAGGGTGATTTTTAAATTCCTGAAACTTCCCTCCGATAATTCAGGAACCCAAAAGCCAACCAGTCCCTGCTTTTGGTTGCTGAGCTGTTGCACCTCCAAAGCAGGTTCTTTGGCATGGTTGATAAAAACTTTCACATTAGGATAGGCAACTTCAATGGTGGCGTGGAACCAGTCGTTTGGATCCGGGACCGGGTTTATCGCATTCTCATATTCGCCATAATTTTCCCTTCTTAGCTTGTCCCAACTAAATTCAGGATGTGATATGTATTGCACGGCATGGTTCTTCCTTTCAGGATTCTTAAAATTAAAGGCTCGGAAATAGATGGCATCATAGGTACTGTCGTTTTCAATGTGGAATGCAATACCCACAAAACTTTGTCCCTGCAGATCTTTTCCTTTTATATCAACCTCAATGGTCCCGTTACTAAACGTGAAATTTTTTAGCGCAACCAGTTCACTCCCCGGCTGTTCCTTTAAATGCACTTCACCTTTCTTCACCGCTACCCGATTATTTTCAGTCCAGGTATTCTCATTTTCAACCTTTGACAGGTCCGGGATAATTGATTGTTCTTGTGCTTTCAGGAAATTTCCCCAAATATTTAAAAATAAGAAAGCGATAGGCAACAATAAGTACTTTTTCATAAGGTACAGGATTAGAATTTAAAGTGAGATTTTAATATGATTTTACTAGTTATTCTTTGTGAAATTTTAGAATTTCGAATATGAGAAAGGTGAAGCAAAATCTGTATTCATCATCTTACAAGTTCGTACAAGTTGATTCAAGCATGAAATCCTACCAAAATACAGAAGAAGATTACCTGGCACTTTGTAAACAGCAAGTGGAAGTAAAGCTTTGCTGGGGAAGCAGCGATACCTGGAGCCATGCTGATTTCCTGGAAGCAAGTGAAAAAATCTCTGAAGAAGCGGGCATGCATCTCAGTGTTACTACCATCAAAAGACTTTGGGGAAAGGTTCAATATAGTAGTTCTCCTGCAAATGCGACCTTAAATGCACTTGCCATCTTCCTGGGTTATAAAAGCTGGAGAGATTTTAAGCTGGCGCAGGATGATATAAAAGATAAAGAAAACCAGGAAAAGGGAAATCTTAAAGAAAAAGAAGAAAACACTGCTGGCCAATCTATTAAAATTAGGAATCCTGAATCAAAATTAAAAAAGAGAAAAAATTTATTAGTACCCTATCTTACAGCATTGGTTGTTTTGACTTCAGCGCTTTATTTTCTTTCAAGTACGGAAAAAGATAATGAAATACTTGTTGAAGGGGATGTGGTTTTTAACAGCGAACCTGTTAGCTCAGGGCTGCCCAATACTGTGGTTTTTAATTATGATATCTCAGCCTATATCTTTGATAGCGCTTTTATACAACAAAATTGGGATTATAGGAGAAGGCAGAAGATAGAAAAAGAAAATAAACAAATGACTTCAGTCTATTATTACCCCGGTCATTTCCACGCGAAACTGGTATTAAATGATCAGGTAATAAAAGAGCATGGCCTGCTTATCCCTACAGAGGGCTGGTTGGGTATTATTGATGGTGAGGGTTTCGATTTTCCTGAATATATCTTTTCTGAAAACCTGAATTACAATAAATCTTTACATGCCTCTCCTGTGGTACTACAAAGTAAAAAAGTGGATACCCGGAAAAGCTTCCAGTTGGCTTATAGCAATGTCCAGGATTTTCGCGTGGATGGAGATAACTTTATTTTAGAAACCGCTATAAAGAACAACCTGGAAGAAGGAGGCCAGATGTGCCAAGAAAGTGGATTTTTGTTGGATGGAGAATCGGGTATCATTATGGTACCGTTTTCAGCCCCTGGTTGTGTGGGAAATTTAGGCCTGCAATTCGGTGACATGTTTATAAATGGAAAGACTACGGATCTCTCTGTTTTAGGAACAGATCTTTCCAAATGGAACCGGGTTAGGTATGCCGTGAAAGATAAAAATGCAGCAGTTTACCTCAACGATAAGCTCATATATGAAACCACCTACAATGAACCCGTTGGTACAATCATGGGAATCAATTTTAAATTCCACGGTGCAGGGGCAGTTGATTTTGTAAGACTAAAAGATGCTGAAGGGAAGGTGATTTATGAGGATGAGTTTGAATGAGTGTAAAAATGAATATAACTTATCAATCTATCATTCACCTTTTATGGCAATGCAAAAGCAACATAACTGTCGCCTTTTGCAGCCCCTAGTTTAGTCCCTCCACAGGCTATTACCACATATTGTTTTCCATTAACCTCATAGGTACTAGGGGTAGCAAATGCAGCGGCAGGCAATTTGGTTTCCCAAAGTTTCTCACCTGTTTTTTTATTGTACGCCCTAAACAAGCCATCTTTTGTACCTGCAATGAACAGTAAGTCTCCCGCTGTAACTATAGGGCCTCCATAGCTTTCCGCCCCGGTTTGAGGAATCCCCCTGGCTTTTAATTCTGGTGTTTCCCCATATACAACAGTCCAAAGATATTCCCCTGTATTTAGGTCAATAGCATTAAGTGTTCCCCAAGGTGGCCTTACTGCCGGATGGCCATCTTTATCTAAAAATTTAGTAAAACCCGAGATTTTATAAGGGACAACAGGATCTTCGTCATCAGGATATCCAGGTTCTTTTTGTTCCTGCTCCTCTTCTATCTCTTCATACAAGAATGATATCAATGCTTTTTTTTCTTCTGCTGTAAGGCTGGAAAATGCAGGCATCATGCCCTTTCCTTTGGAGATCACATTTAATACATGCTCCCTTTGTTTTTTGTCTTTTAAATTTATAAGAGAGGGAAAACCACTGGCAGCATTTCCCGCCCTTTCTGAGCCATGGCATGCAGAACAATTGGAAGCATATAACCTTTCCCCTATACTTGCAAATCCTTCATCATCCATTGATTTTGCATCATTTAATTCGATCAACCATGCCATTTCACTGCTGTTCAGGTACATAATCCCTTGTGGGTCTACTGCAGCCCCTCCCCATTCAGCGCCGCCATCAAGGCCAGGGAATATTACTGTTCCCTCACGTGAAAGAGGTGTAAATGGACCTTCAGATCTGCTTTGCCGAAAAACCTTTAGCAGTTCATCTTTATTTGATGCTTGAGGGTTTATGTCTTTTTCAGTAAAGGTTTGCCTTGCGAAGGGCGCTGGTTTTGTAGGCCTAGGTTGAGTAGGCCATGCCTCTTCCCCTGGAATATCGGAAGCTGGCACTGGAACTTCTTCAATAGAGAATAAAGGAGTACCATTGGCCCTGTCGAAAACGAAAACATAACCTTGCTTTGTAATCTGTGCAACAGCATCTATCTTTTTTCCATTGTGGGTTACAGTCAATAGGTTGGGTGGTGCGGGTGGGTCCCGGTCCAGGATATCATGGTGGACTAACTGGAAATGCCATATTCTTTTTCCGGTTTTGGCATCCAGTGCCAGGAGGGTATTTGCAAATAGGTTGCTCCCTTTTCTATTGCCTCCATAATAATCAAAAGCAGCCGATCCTGTTGGCACATATACAATCCCTTTTTTCCTGTCTATTGACATGCCAGCCCAATTATTTGCGGCACCTATTTCTGTATTTTTATAAGCATCTTCGGGCCAGGTCTCATAACCAAATTCTCCTGGTTCAGGAATAGTCTTGAACACCCAAGCCAACTTACCTGTCCGAATATTAAAAGCCTGAATGTGGCCGAGTGCTGCGTCTGGCCCTTCAGAAACCCTTAGGGGCATTATTATTAAATCCTCGTAAATAGTTCCTGGGGTATTTGAAATAACAAATTTATCTTCTGCAGTTTTACCTAATCCTGCCTTGAGACTTGTACGGCCATTTTCCCCAAATGAAAGAATGGGTTTTCCTGTCAAAGCTTCTACAGCGTAAAGATAGGGTCCATTTGTATACAATATTCTTTTGTCTTTATTTTTTTCCCAATAAGATAGTCCCCTGCTGCTACTTAAACTGTTTCCTTCGGAGGTATCTTTTACATGCCATATTTCTTTACCAGAGGCCGCATCTATTGCAAAGGGTTGGGTAACTGCGGTCATGCCATATAGTATGCCATTTACAATTATGGGATTGCATTGAATCTGCCCAGAATCTTTGGTGTGATATTCCCAGGC
>JALZND010000533.1:0-2043 GCA_030857845.1 Bacteroidota bacterium
CGATTTGGTGATGCGTTTACACTTCCCTTTGATAAGCTTCAGTGATTTTGCACTTATGCGTATCTCGTGTTTTTCTTTCGCTCTGTAAAATGAAAAACCTAACAGCTGGCTTTCCGATGGGCGACTGACCCTTGTCTTCTCCCTGTTTACTTTCAGCAGTAGCTTCTTCTCAATGTAACGGATGATGCTTTCAGCTACTCGTTTTGCTGTTTTCCAACTCCTTACATAGATACTGCAGTCATCCGCATAGCGTACAAATTTGTGTCCCCGCCTGTTCAGCTCTCCATCTAACTCATGTAGCATGATGTTCGATAGTAGCGGACTTAAAGCTCCACGTACACACCCACAAACATTGAATTTTTAAGGCAGTTTTCAATTAAAAGGGGAAGATTTTAGTTTCTGATTTATTTTTTGTTGTTTCATAAAAAGTATTATATTTATGAAAAATGGAACGATCACAGAATATGGAACTGGCAAAACGTATCAACCAGGCTTATGCTTTATTGAAAAAAGAGCAACCACCATCCCAGGTGATAGCACACTTGATGAAGCAGTATGGTGTGTCACAAATACAGGCGTATCGCTATGTTCAGCAAGCCAAAGAGATCAGTGGGAAAATGGCTATACCGGAAGCATCTGTTGTATTTACTGTAAAAATACCTCCCAGCCTGAGCAGCCGGATAAGAAAGTTTGCAAACGTTCAAAGAATGACTATCAGCAAGGTAGTCAGTGCAGCGCTGGAAGATTTTTTAGCAAAGAAAGATCATGTCCAAAAAAGAGAGACAAGCTAAAATATCATTCTCCTACGATCGGATGTGGGAGCAAAAGCTCTCTCAGGTTTACCATCTTCTCATCCCAACCAATTATCAAATTATACCAACCGGAGATTCCGGTAATGAACAAATAGAAGAGTCAGTATATGAAAACAGCAGCGATATATACGAGAGTGTCTTCGGATCAGCAGAAAGAGAATAAGACAATCGGCAGCCAGGTAGATGAGCTGCTGAATTTTGCTGAGGAACATGGGTATGTTGTTCCTGGAGAATATGTATTTAAGGATGAAGGTTATAGTGGCGCTATTTTAGTTCGACCCGGGCTTGAACGGGTAAGAGATTTAAGTGCGGAGGGGCAAATACAGGCAGTGTTAATTTATAGCCCGGACAGGCTTAGCCGTAACTATGCATACCAGGTGGTGTTGATGGATGAATTTGCATCCTGCGGGGTGGAAGTAATTTTTATGAATTCTCCCAAAGCAGAAACCCCTGAAGAAGCATTGCTGCTGCAGTTCCAGGGAATGATCTCAGAGTATGAAAGGGCGATGATCAAAGAGCGATCAAGACGGGGAAAGCGATTTAAAGCAAAGTCAGGCGTAGTGAATGTTTTATGTGGAGCCCCCTATGGTTATACTTATAACAAAAAAACAGCAGAGACTGCTGCATACTATGAGATCAACAATGCAGAGGAAATAGTAGTTAAGCAAGTTTATAAATTGTATGCCGAAGACTTTTTAAGTATTGGTGCAATAGCAAGAGCGTTAAATGAACAGAAGATACCCACCAGGAAAGCGGTATCTAAATGGGAAAGATCAACAGTATGGGGTATGCTTCGCAACCCGGCCTATACCGGTAAAGCTTGTTATGGAAAGACGGAGCATACTGAGCGGAAAAGAATTACAAAAGCGTTACGGGCAAAAGGGGGATTTAATGCCCGTAATAGTTGTAGCAGAGAAAAGCCACGGGAAGAATGGATCGAGATACCTGTTCCACCCATCATCCCGCAGTCTACATTTGATATTGTTCAGGAGCGGTTAAAGAATAACAAAGTTCATTCACAAAGGAATACAAAAGTAATGACCCTTCTGCAGGGCATGATGGTTTGTAGTGAATGCGGCTATTCCTTATACAGATGCTTTACGGAAACATCCGCCAAAAGACGAATTTATTATTACCGGTGTTTTGGCTCTGATGCGTATCGTTTTGAAGGGGTTAGAAAGTGCAGTTGTAAGCCAGTCAGACAGGATTATCTTGATCAGGTGGTATGGGA
>JALZND010000533.1:2053-2585 GCA_030857845.1 Bacteroidota bacterium
GCTGGAAGACCCAGGCCTTATTCAAAGAGAGATTGAGAAAAGAATAGAAGAAACCAGGAAGGCAAGTCCTGTTGTACTTCAAAGGGCGGCTATTGAAAAGCAAAGAAACAAACAAATGCTGTCAATGGATAAGTTGCTGGATGCTTATCAGGAAGGCCTTATACCCATATCACAATTGAGGAAGAGAATGCCAGAACTTCAGAAACGAGTGAATACCTCAGAAAAGGAACTTGAGATATTAAAGACACATGAACTGGCGTTGGATCAGCGCTTACAATTATTGGATGTGCAAAGTTTTTCAAACCAGTTGGACCGAAACATCCATCAGCTTGATATAAAGGAGAAAAAGAAGATACTTAGGCTATTAGTAAAAGAGGTAGTGGTTGGCGATGACATCATCGATATTAAACATTCCATACCTTTAAAAGAGGGGAAGAATGAGCAAAATGATAAAAGTTACCAATTGTGTACGAGGAGTAATAACACCTCCTTGCGGAGTGCCTTTGGTCCTTTCCGCTATGCTTCCGTCTTC
>JALZND010000534.1 GCA_030857845.1 Bacteroidota bacterium
GTTTACAAAAGCAGTACAAAGTAAAAAAATCACCTCCGCCAAGCTTTCAAAATTCAAGCTGGAACCGGAGATAGATAAACTGGGGAAAATCTCCCAGGTCTTAATGAAAAACCAGCAAATACTGGTACAGGTTGTTAAGGAACCTATTTCAACAAAAGGGCCACGACTTTCATGCGAGTTGTCTATTGCCGGACGATATATCGTTTTAGTGCCTTTTTCAAATACGGTAAGTGTTTCAAAAAAAATTACCGACAATGAAGAAAGAAAAAGGCTTGTGCGGCTGCTTTCTTCCATAAAACCCGAAAATTTTGGGATAATTATCAGGACAGTGGCTTCCGGAAGGGAAGTTGCAGAACTCGATAAGGACCTAAGGGATTTGGTGGAAATATGGGACGAGGGAGTTGCCAATCTAATAAACGCTAAACCTAAAGATAAGGTAATAGGGGAGATGAACAGAGCTTCCTCTATATTGAGGGACATGCTCAACGAATCATTTGACAGTATAACTGTTGATGATAAACTTATATATGATGATGTTAAATCATATATACATAAAATAGCGCCCGATAAAGAAAAAATTGTTAAGCAATACAATGGAAAAGCCAAAATATTTGAAGGCTTGGGCATTGAAAAACAATTAAAATATTTATTCGGACAATCAGTTAGCTTGTCAGGTGGCGGCTATTTGATTATAGAACACACTGAAGCATTGCATGTTATTGATGTGAACAGTGGGAACAAATCCAACGCAGAAAGCGACCAGGAGGCAACAGCTGTTAGTGTAAACCTGGAAGCTGCCAAAGAAGTGGCTCGTCAATTAAGGCTCAGGGACATGGGGGGGATCATTGTGGTGGACTTTATTGATATGAAAAAAGCTGAAAATAAAAAGCTTATTTTCGACAAGATGAAAGATGAGATGAAGTATGACCGGTCTAGGTTTACCATCCTTCCGCTATCAAAATTTGGCCTGATGCAAATAACAAGACAAAGGGTAAGGCCAGAATTAAACATCATTACAAAAGAAAAATGCCCAACCTGCAATGGGACTGGGAAAATAACTCCTTCAATATTAGTAGCTGACCAAATTGAACGAAATCTCGATTTCCTGCTCTCTAATCAAAATGAAGGGAGTATCAGGATATCATTGCACCCTTATTTGTATGCTTACTTTACTAAAGGAATAATTTCCAAAAGGGTAAAGTGGTATTTGAAGTACCATAAATGGGTGGTACTGGAAGAAGACTCTTCCTTGGGGGTTACAGAATATAGATTTAGTAATAAGATAGGAGAAGAAATAGAACTAATTTAAAATATGCCCCGCCCGGGGCATATTTTTTAATAATTTCTAAAACATGATTCCAATGTCCAGGGCAATTATATCATTTTTTATTGTAAACCTTTCACTAAATACCTGGTCTGAGGTGGTTTGCCTGGACGCAGTGTTTAACAGCCCCCTAACATAGCTGATTCCCCCATACAACACTGTATTAACCCCAATCCTGTATTCTATGCCAGTTCCTAATAGGGTTGATATATCATAAGGCCTAAATTTTGTAATTAAAGGAATTTGTGATTCTTTAACTTTATCCTGGATTTTAATCTCCAATACGCCACCTAATTGAAAATATAGCCGCGTATCAAGCGCAAGTTCATTTGTGTACATTTTAATTGTGCCTGGTATTTGTATAAATTGAAGGTTATAGATTTCGTCTACTTGGCGGCTCAAAGCAGAGGCTGTTGGTAAATTTTGGACGCCTGTCACACCCACCCTTTTAGGCGCATAGAGCAATCCGGTGCTTATATAATAATTTTCTCCCAAAAAATAATCGAAAGTAGGACCTAAAATAAACCTCATTCCCACGCCGTTTGAAGAATAGCTTGCCAATGCGGATTCACTGTCCACTCTATTGAAGGATATTGTTGGGGATAGTTTTAATCCAAATCTATTTTGAGAAAATGCTGCTGTTATACTAAAAAATAATAAACCTGTTAGTAAGTATTTTTTCATAATTTTTAAAAGTTAAATAACTTGAGTTTTTAAAAACCAAAAATGCAAAAAATAATCATAATTACTCTTTTTCTAGGACTTTTTGCTTGCAATAAAAAAATAGAATGCGAAAGTGCCCCTAATGTTAGTAATTTTCCTGTAGATATTGATATAAAAAGATTAGAGCAGGAAATGTTTGAAATTACCGACATAAATTCTGCCATTAACTTTATAAAGCTTCATAAAGGAGTTTCGGAAAATTTCCTTCAGTTATCAGATTATCCCACGGATACTATTCTTGCAAAGCAAATTATGAAATTAATTAATGACCCAGATATAAAAAAATTGTATGAGGAGGTATTGTATGAATTTGGTGATAAGCAGAAACTAGAAAAGGATTTTGAGCAGGCCTTTAAATTTGCGAAACATTATTATCCCCAATTTCAAACTCCGGAAGTTACAACTATGGTCACAGGCTTAGGCAACGACCTGTATATTTCAGATAGCCTCATTGTGGTAGGGCTGGATTTTTTTATTGGACCAAATGCCTCATATAAGCCCATTGATTTGCCACAATACATTTTGAACAGGTACCGC
>JALZND010000535.1 GCA_030857845.1 Bacteroidota bacterium
GGACAACAGCTGAAACTATTTTAATACACTTTTTTGATATCAAGCAAAGGGCACTCAAAGGTCGTCCTTAAACTGTAAAAGTTTTAAAAAATTTTAAAAAAAAAGGTTAAGCCCATAGAGCCCTTCCAGAAAAGCATTTTATAAATTATCTAATTTTTCAAAATTCAAATATTCAATTTTTTTAAAATAAACTTTTTCGAGCAGTGCGTGAGGCCGATGGATTTTTGCTGGTGCGGTGGTGTGTGCAGGCTACGGTTGGCCTGCAGCGTAAAGGCAGCGCAGGCCGAGGGATATCTTAAATCCCTTAGGCCCAACTTTCCTTTATCTGATATTTAATCAGCGGCGTCGGGGAAACAGAGCCTGCCCGGCTCGGGAGGGTGAGAAGCTGGGACTTCTGTTTCAATTATTTTTTAAAAAAAAGAATTGAAAATAATTTCTGAAAAACATTTGAGAAACCAATTAGTTGCATATATATTTGCAACCAGTTAGTTTACTATTTAATTGTTATGAGGAGAGATGTATTTCAGGCCATTGCCGATCCTACAAGAAGAGCTATACTTAGCCTTATTGCCCTTGGTGCCATGACACCTAATGCAATGACAGCACATTTTGATATGAGCAGACAGGCGGTTTCAAAGCATTTAAAAGTTTTAACCGAGTGTGAGCTTGTAAAACAAGAGCAGACCGGAAGGGAAATTTACTACTATTTACAACCGGAAAAAATTAAAGCTGTGGCTGATTTTATTGAACCATTCAGGAAAATGTGGGACACAAAATTCAATCAACTTGACGATGTATTACTAAAACTTAAGAAAGATGAACAATAAAGAAAAAACCCAAATCTTCAAGAATTTTAAAGAAAAGTCTATTCTTGTATCCAGAGAATTCAATGCACCTCTTAATCTTGTGTGGAGGGCATTTACTGAAAGTGAACTTCTTGACCAGTGGTGGGCACCGGCTCCCTGGCGTGCTGAAACTAAATCAATGAATTTCAGTGTAGGGGGCTATTGGCTGTATGCTATGGTAAGCCCAGAAAATCAAAAGCATTGGGGAAGGATGAACTACCTCGCATTTAATCATCTCTCAAGCTTTGATTTAGAAGATTTTTTTGTGATGAAGAAGGCATTATAAATCCCGAACTTCCTGCTTCAAAAGGAAAAAATGTCTTTACTGAAACCACTAATGGCACCAGGGTAGAATTTAGAATGATCTACCCGACAGAATCAGACCTGCAAAAGATCGTTGAAATGGGATTTGAGCAAGGAATTTCGATGTGTTTTGACCAACTGGAAGAAATGCTCATCAATAATAAGATATAAAGCATGGAAACTACAGCGCTCTTGTCTCTATTATGCGGCGTATTATCTCTTTTATGTTTATTGATCCTGCATTTGATAAGCCCGGAATTTAAACCAAGCTGGAGGATGATAAGAGTATGCTCTTGGGCAATACAAATGGCTCATAACAGCCTTCTTTCTGCTTTGGGGAGCAAGTTCAATATTCCTTTCCCTGTTTCTTTGGAATGTGGTAACAACTACATGGGCAAAGGTGGGCGTAATTTTTCTTTTTATATCCGGGATTGGAGAGATAATGGGTGGACTTTTTGATGTAAAACATAAATGGCATGGTTTAGCTTTTTTGCTGGGGGTTCCGTCTTTACCGATTGCAGCTTTGCTCATTGGCTACAATGTCATCAACATGCCACAATGGAATGGTAATAGTGCTACGATACTCCTCTCATCACACGCTACATGGATAAGTGTAATTGTAATGGCTGTTGCTATGGTGGTGATGACGTCCGGATTTAAAAAAGCAGGTATACCCATGGATCAGCATTCAGCACCACCTGAAAAAGTACCTGATGGTGTAATTGCCTGGGCCGGATATGCAAACAGGCTGTTGGTGTTTTGCTATATCTTTTGGCTCATAATTATCTCTTATATTCAGCTATCATTGTAAATTTAAAGGCTTTTTTAAAACTGGTTGGCTTCTGAATTTGGGTGCTAGACATACTCCTACCCATCCGATATCTACTATTTCATAAGGAGCCCCATCTGTCAGCCCTTCCTGATCAAGGCAGTATATCATTAACGTACGATGTATCTGAGCAGTCTTTAAGATGATTTCTTCTACGCTGGAAATTTTAAGTACTTTGTAAAGGTCCTTGATTTGGCCGGCTGATAAATCCTGGTTTTTCATAATTCAATTCCTGTCGTTAGCACAAGATGTAAATACTATTGCCCCTTCCTTGTACAGAGTATTCGCTGATACAATCGGGCTTCGTGTATTGGAAGCATCCACACACCAATCATTACAGCCTGCAATAGCTTAGACTCAATATTAAATCCTAAAAATTTTTTTATTCTGCTGTAATGTTTTTCTCCTTTAAAAGTCTTTGTATTGAATATGGATATCAACGTGTTTAAAAGCCTGGTACTTCCGGTCAAAGAAAAACTTTATAAACTGGCGGTGGTGCTTCTTAATAGCAATGAAGAAGCAAATGATGCATTGCAGGAAGTTTTTCTTCGGCTTTGGGAAGGCAAACATAAACTTTCGGAGGTAAACAACCTGGAGGCATATGC
>JALZND010000536.1 GCA_030857845.1 Bacteroidota bacterium
TCTTGTGTACCTGGGTAATGGTTTGGGATTGAAGAATACCAATGAAGGCCTGGCAGGCAATACCCTTCTGTCCTTTTTTGGAAAAATAGATTATGATTTTAATGATAAATATCTGGCATCAATTACACTGAGAAGGGATGGCTCTTCAAGATTTGGCCCCGAAAACCGATGGGGTAATTTTTATGCGGGATCATTAGGTTGGCGTGTTGATAAGGAAGCTTTCCTTGTGAACAATAAATTTATAGATAAATTATTGTTGCGGGTAGGGTATGGTTCTATTGGTAATCAGGAAATCGGAAATTATGCCTATACGGACCGGATCAGTGCCGATTATAACTATGCATTCGGCAACACGAAAGGCAACGGATATGCGGTTTCAAATCTCGGCAACAGCAGGGTGAGATGGGAAACCAGCAACCAGCTCAATGCCGGAATGGACCTACAGGTGCTTGAAGGTTCTTTAATCATTTCCTTCGACTACTTCAACAAGATTACAGAAGATTTGCTGGTAAAGCAGCCGCTTGCCAGCTCTGCCGGAAAAGCTGAAGCACCCTGGGTGAATAACGGTAAAATTTTAAACCGGGGATTCGAGCTGGGATTGAACTATGAAAACAATATCGGTGCCTTTACCTACTCCATCAATGCCAACGGAGCCACACTGTACAATGAAGTTCTTGAAGTAAATGCGCCCATTGTAGGTGGCGCTATAGGTTCAGACAGGATTACCCGAACAGAAGTGGGCTATCCCATTGGATCTTTCTTCCTGTATGAAATGGAAGGAATTTTTCAGGATGAGGTGGAAATCTTCACCCATGCCTACCAGGGAAGTAAGATTGCTCCCGGAGATGTCATGTTCAAAGATCATGATAGGAACGGGATCATCGATGGCAATGACAGGGTTCATGTAGGGAGTGCCATTCCAAAATTAACAGCAGGGTTGAATATTTCCCTTGGATATAAAAATTTCGATCTGTCGGTTTTCTTCCAGGGTGCCTATGGACAGAAAATTTTCTCTGTCTTAAACCGGGATATTGAAGGTTTTTACAGGCCTTTTAATGTGACACAAAGGTATTTCGACAACCGTTGGACCGGTCCTGGCACCAGCAATGAATTTCCACGAGCCTCATGGGATGCTTCAGGCAACAATACCAGGTACTCCACCCGCTTCCTGGAAGATGGCTCCTATACCCGCTTGAAAAACCTTCAGATCGGCTATTCCATACCAGGAAATACTTTAAGTAAAATCGGGCTTTCGGAACTGAGGATCTACCTGTCTGGAACCAATCTGCTGACCTTCACAAAATATCAGGGGATGGATCCGGAAATGACCACCAGTGACAATGCCAAAGGGGAAGGCGACCGGTCAGTAGGTATGGATTGGGGTACCTATCCATCCGCTAAATCTTATAATTTGGGTGTAAACCTGGCTTTTTAAATTCGATGATCATGAAAATCATAACTAAAATATTTCTTACCATCTGCTTGTTCCTGACGATTGGCTGCTCGGACTTCCTCGATGAAGAGCTTGTAGGGAATTATTCAAATTCCACATTCTATAAAACTGAATCCCATGCAATACTTGCTGTTAATGGAATCTACAACATTACTTCTTTCATTTCTACCGACAATGCCCTTTGGGTTTTTGGCGATGTGGTTTCAGATGACGCGGTAAAAGGTGGAAATGCCGGGGACCAGAGCGACATCCAGTTTCTCGAAGAGTTCAATTACTCCAACAACAATGGATTCCTGGAAAAAATTTGGAAACATTATTACGAAGGTATTTCCAGGGCGAATTACCTGCTGTATTATGGAAATGACATCAATATGGATCCTGAGCTAAAAAACAGGATTATGGGAGAAGCCAAATTTTTACGTGCATACCTGTATTTTCAATTGGTAAATATCTTCGGCGAAATTCCGCTCAAGACAAATCCTCCTTTAAATGAAGGGGAAATCAACAAACCAAAATCCACTGTGGCCGCAATTTATGATCAGATTGAAAAAGATCTTACAGAAGCAGCTTCGGTACTTGATGAATCTTATATAGGAGCCAATACGGGAAGGGCAACCAAAGGTGCCGCCTATGGACTTTTAGCCAAGGTACATCTATACCAGGAAGAATGGTCTTTGGTATTGTCAGCTGTTGAAGCAGTGGATGCGCTTGGTATTTACGAGTTGCAACCTGTTTATAAAAACAATTTCATGGATTCCACCCAGAATAATTCGGAATCGCTTTTTGAGATTCAGCACCTTAGCAACCAGGTACCAAAACTGGGAAGTCATTTAAATCAGTGGCTTGGTCCATTTGTTTACAATGGGTATGGCTTCAACGTTCCTACCCAATCTTTTGTCGATGAATTCGAGCAGACAGCAGCAGGTATTGTAGATCCGCGATTGGATTATACCTTAGGCAGGGAGGGGCAGCCCTGGATAGATGGTGTCCCTTTTAACCCTACCTGGTCTACGACAGGCTATCTCCAGAAAAAGCATGAACAGTCAAAATTTGAAGAGCCTATTATTGGTGACGCCAGCCTCAATTATGTTTACCTGCGGTATGCGGATATTTTATTAATGAAAGCCGA
>JALZND010000007.1 GCA_030857845.1 Bacteroidota bacterium
CTATTTACCTTGATAACCCTGATAAAATGGAGTAGAGCTTTATTGGGACCAACCTAAAGAAGAATGGCCTGCAAAACCAGACGGTACATTGGATATGTATACCAGGACTTTGGATATAAATGCATTGTTACAATTAATATAAAACTGCTATAAGAGTTGAACTGCTAAAGATTATCGATTATTACGGAAATTCTCCATCATTGATTTTCAATCAACAACACTTTTATTTTGTTGAAGAAGGTTTTTTTTCAATAAATTAAAATTAAAAATTCCTTGAATCTCTTAACCTATATATGAAAAATAGCTGATTTAGGTTTAGCAGGATGGCTCTTTTAAACCTTGAAGTATAACAATTTTTGTTGTTTGAATGTTTCATTGTTATAATTTAATGTTAAACAAAAAATAATATAATATGAAAGCTTTTTTTATCCTCAAACGTAATTTACTAATGCTATTAATGGTTTCCTTTACATTAGGTTTTTTCAGCTGTGCTGAGAAAGCTGTAACGCGACAGGATGTTCATGATGACCTTGAGGATGCTCGGGAAGCAGCCCAGGAAGCCGAAGAAAAAACGCAACAAGCCATAGAAACAAGGGAACAGTATTCTGTTGACAGAAAAGAAGCTCAGCTAAGGGAACTAGATGAGCGGAACCAGGCAATAGACAATAGGATCAATGAACTCAAGGAAACTGCAAACAAAACCCAAAATCAAACTGCAAGTTCTCAAATAGAATCAGCAATTGAGGAACTTGAACGGGATAAGCAGGAAATTAACAGGAAAATGGAACATGTGCGAAATTTAGAACATGAAGATTATACCAACTCCTATGAAAGTGTCAGTGAGGCTGTAATGCAAATTGAACAGGAAATTGACCAGATCTCGCAGAGCTTGCAAGATATTGACCAATAATATCTATTAATATTGTTCATAGCTTTTCTATGAACGTAATAATTACAGTATGTCATGTTATCTATCTGTATATCGTGACATACTGTTTTCACTTAAAGCGAACTGTTAAGTCATGAAAACAAATTACTGCTGTTTTTAGGATAATCATAAACAAATAATTCTCCCTTCCATCTGCCAACCTTGTCCCATTCTGCATGGCAATTGATTCCATATATCCCACAGGTGGCTAAATTATCTATAATATAATTACCAACGATGTTACAAAATTCTGTAATACCAGGATTATGGCCAAAGATCATTATATTATCCATAGATTCTTTTTGTGCAGCTACAATATTAAGAAGTGTTCCTGCACTTGCATGAAAAAGCTGATTTTCAATCTTAAGCTGTTCAGGCTGAACATTTAATATTTCCGCAAAAATTCTAGCAGTTTCATAAGCCCTTTTGGCACCACTGGTTAATATTAGGTTAGGAGAAATATCCAATTTTAAAAACCTTTCCGCCATGTCCGGTGCATTCTTTTTCCCACGGGCATTAAGGGGCCTGTCAAAATCATCTAGCATTAGATCATCCCAGCTGGACTTGGCATGTCTTACGAGCACAAGCTTTTTCATCTATTTAATTTATAAGGATGAAAGTGTTTCAATTTATAAGTAGAGCATTAAACTAAGGTAGATTTTAATTCTGTTTGGTAGTTTTAGTAAGGATATCTTAAAATCAATGAATAACAAGTTTTTTAAATTTTATTAACAATAAAATCTTTTAAATAAGAAGCTTCCCCACAGCATTATTTACTTTTTCAAAATCAAAACCCGATAAAACAACATCCATTTGTCCCTTGATTTCATCATTACAGAGGTTTCCAATACTTCCTTCGTGTGTATGGGAAATCTTGTCCGGCGCAATAAAATCTTTATCTGCAATCATCCTGCCCACTTCATTATATGCGTCCCTAAAGGGCATACCTTCCAAAACAAGATTATTAACCACCTCTACACTATACAAATATAGATATTTAGGGTCGTCAAGGACATGGTCTTTAACCTCAATATGCTGTAGCATGTAATGCGCAATTGTCAGGCAGGAATTCAGGTCGTGGAATGCTGGCAAAAAGCTTTCTTTTAAAATTTGAAGGTCACGGTGGTAGCCCGATGGCAAGTTGGTGGTCATCAAGGCTATTTCATTGGGAAGTGCTTGTATCTTATTGCATTTGGCACGGATTAGTTCAAAAACATCAGGATTCTTTTTGTGGGGCATGATGCTTGATCCTGTAGTCAGGTTGTCAGGAAAAGAAATAAAACCGAAATTTTGATTGATGTACAAGCATACATCCATTGCCATTTTTGAAAGCGTTGCGGCAACAGAGGCCAGGGCGGCACCGATATTTCTTTCTGTCTTTCCCCTGCCCATTTGGGCATAAACTACATTGTAATTTAATGATTCAAAGCCCAGTAGCTGGGTAGTAAGAGATCTGTTGAGGGGAAAGGACGAGCCATATCCGGCTGCCGAGCCCAGAGGATTTTTATTGGAAATTTTATATGCAGCCTGGACCATTAACAAATCATCGACAAGACTTTCAGCATAAGCGCCAAACCAAAGTCCAAAAGATGATGGCATGGCTATCTGCAAATGTGTGTAGCCAGGTATAAGTTTGTCTTTATGTTGGTTGCTTAAATCTATTAAAAGGTCAAAAAGGTTTTTAACGAGATGTACGGTTTCTTCAATGGCATTTCTTGAAAATAGTTTTAGGTCGAGCAAAATCTGGTCATTCCGTGAGCGGCCGCTGTGGATTTTTTTCCCGGTTTCTCCTAATCTCCTGGTCAACCGCAATTCAACTTGGCTGTGCACATCTTCCACTCCTGGCTCTATGGTAAAGTTGCCTTCCTGAATTTCCTTGTAGATATTTTTAAGCTCTTTGTGAATTTCTGCCAATTCGCTCTTTTCCAATAATCCAATTGTCTCAAGCATGTTGGTATGGGCCAGCGATCCCAAAACATCGAATTCAGCAAGCAACAGGTCTAACTCCTGGTCTTTGCCAATTGTAAACTTTTCAATTAACTTATTGGTGTCTTGGTCTTTTTGCCAGAGTTTCATTTTTAGCGGTTAGCGATGAGTAATTAGCTTTTGTATTTTTGATTATGCTCTAATGAATGCAATTTTATGATATTCCTCACGGAAATTCGATTTTTTTGAACATTCCTTACTTTAGCCCGACCTTTTCCCATAAAGCGGATATACGTAATTTGCAATGAACGGCTTATTTTCATTTGTTTATTTAGAAGTTGCGCCTTTTTTTAGAGTTATTCTTTTTTATCCGCGCAAATATACGCATTAATGGGGCAGTAGGAGAACGTTTATTTGAAATTTTAATAGGGGGAATGTTGTTTTTGATACTGTGATTTGATGAAGCATATCCCCAAAAGTGTATAGCAATAGGTAGAAAAAAATGTTATCTTTGAAAATAAGGAATTTAAATGGTTGAATTTGCAGAAAAATATATAAATCCTTTTACGGATTATGGGTTCAAAAAGCTTTTTGGGGAAGAGCCCAACAAGGATTTGCTCCTTGATTTTTTGAATGTTCTTTTGAAAGAAGAACAAGGCTTGATTACAACCCTGACTTATCTGAAGAACGAACATCTAGGGACGGCGGAAATGGACAGAAAAGCCATTTTTGATCTTTATTGTGAAAATGATAAAGGTGAAAAATTTATTGTTGAGCTTCAAAAGACAAAGCAAAATTTTTTTAAGGACAGAACTGTCTATTATTCAACATTTCCCATCCGTGAACAGGCAAAACGTGCAGATTGGAATTATGAATTAAAAGCTGTTTACACCATTGCGATCCTGGATTTTGTATTTGATTCCGATAAAGACGATCGGGATAAAATACGCTATGACATAAAATTGTCGGATATTGAAACAAAAGAGGTATTTTATGATAAGTTGACTTTTATATACCTTGAGATGCCCAAATTCAACCTTGGCGTTGATGAGCTTAAAACGCGCTTTGATAAATGGCTTTATGTATTGCGCAACCTAAACAGGCTAGACAGGGTGCCCGACAAGCTGCGGGAAAGGGTTTTTGAAAAGCTTTTTGAAACAGCCGAAATAGCCAAGTTTACGCCCGAACAGATAAGGTCATATGAAGACAGTCTAAAGTACTACAGGGATTTGAAAAATTCACTGGACACAGCGAAGGAAGAAGGCAGGGAAGAAGGCAGGGAAGAAGGCAGGGAAATAGGCAGGGAAATAGGCAGGGAAGAAATGCAGATTAATATAGCAAAAGAAATGTTGAAAAATGGGTTGGAAATAGAAGTGATTGTAAAGACAACCGGCTTGTCTAGGGAGCAGATAGAAAAACTAAAGATATAAAAGAAAAAAGAGCCCCCACTAAACTTGTAAATTGGATGAACATGTAATTATTACTCCACTCTTTCAATCCAAATTAAAATGGCACATCCAAATGAAAGATTAACAGGCGTTGATGAGCTTAAAACGAGCTTTGATAAATGGCTTTATGTATTGCGCAACCTAAACAGGCTAGACAGGGTGCCCGACGAGCTGCGAGAAAGGGTTTTTTTGAAAAGCTTTTTGAAACAGCCGAAATAGCCAAGTTTACTGCCGAACAGATTCGGTCATATGAAGACAGTCTAAAGTACTACAGGCAATTTAATACAACGTGATTGCCACCTTTTAAAACGCTTAAGACAAAATAAGAAAAATTCTTCCTGATTAAAATAAACCACAGCTATAAAATTTCTTCTAAAATAGCCACATATTTTTCAATCCCTTCTTTAATCTCGTGCAAATATACATATTCATTGGCAGTATGGGAGCGTTCTGAATGTCCAGGACCCATTTTTAAAGAAGGTATGCTTAGCAAAGCCTGGTCTGATGTAGTAGGCGAGCCATAAGTTTTCCCTCCCAATCGTAGGCCAGCCTGAACAATAGGATGGCCGGGATCAATAGAGGAGGGTTTTAATCTTACAGATCGTGGTTTTACTACTGATTTTATATGGTTTTGTATGGTTTTCAGAATTTCTTCAGGGGCATACATTTCTGTGACACGGACATCTACAACAAATTCACAAATATGGGGCACCACATTATGTGCCGACCCTGCATTAATTAGCGTCACCGACATTTTAATGGGCCCTAAAAACGGGGAGACCTTTTCAAATTTATAGTTTTGAAACCAATTTATGTCTTTTATAGCTTTATAGATGGCGTTGTCACCTTCTTCCCTTGCAGCATGCCCAGCCCTCCCAGTAGCAATACAATCTAAAACCAAAAGACCTTTTTCAGCAATGGCAAGGTCCATTTGGGTTGGCTCCCCAACAATAGCAAATTCCAGCTCACCCAAGTCGGGCAAAAGAAGTTCCAAGCCATCATTTCCGGAAATTTCTTCTTCAGCCGTGGCTGCCAAAATAAAATTGTATTTGAGGTTTTCTTTTGGATAAAAATGACAAAATGTGGCAATTAATGAAACAAGGCAGCCACCTGCATCATTGCTTCCCAGCCCATAAAGCCGCCCATCTTCTTCAAAAGCATCGTATGGATTATTGGTATAACCGGGATTAGGTTTTACTGTATCATGATGTGAATTTAGAAGAATTGTTGGCTTCTGCGGGTCATAAAATTTATTTTTGGACCAAACATTGTTTTTTAGCCTATTTGTAGGAATATCCTTGCTTCTAAAAAAAATTTCAATGATTGTAGCGGTTTCATCTTCCTCTTTGCTGAACGATTTTGTGCTGATCAAATTCTTTAATAGCAAAATTGCATCGTCAGTAAGTGGTTGTAAACTCATAGTTTATAATTTTAGGGTAGTGCCTGCTGTTTCACTAGTATTAATGATTTTCAAAAGATCATCAGCTTGACAAATTACTACTTTTTTTACTCCAGCCTTGATCGCATCAAATGAATTATCAAGTTTGGGGATCATTCCTTTGGCAATAATCCCTTGTGCTTTTAAATCCTGGTAGCTTTGATGATCAAGCTCTGGTATGACCGAATTCTTGTCCTCAAAGTTAGAAAGTACCCCTTTTAATTCAAAGCAATATATCAAATTGACATCCGTGAGGCCTGCCAGGCTTACAGAAATTGCCGAGGCAATAGTGTCGGCATTGGTGTTGAGGATTTGGCCACTTCCATTGTGTGTGAGGGGTGCGCAAATGGGAACAAATCCGAGTTTTAACAGATTGAATAATTTTTCCCCGGCTACGTGTTGAATATCTCCAACAAAACCATAATCAATATCATTCTTTAAGGGCCTTCTTACAGCTGAAATAATGTTTCCATCAACACCGGTCATTCCTATGGCATTTACACCAAAGCTTTGTAGCTGTGCCGTAAGCTTTTTGTTGATCAAGCCGCCATATACCATTATAACAAGCTGCAGAGTTTCGGCATCTGTTATCCTTCTGCCATCTATCATTTTTGGCTCAATCCCCATCTGCCTGCCTAAATCTGTGGCCACTTTTCCCCCGCCATGAACAAGGATAAATTTCTTGTTCAATTTTGAAAGGTTTTGTAAAAATTGATGAAGATTTTTTTCATCGTCAATTACATTTCCTCCAATTTTGATGATGTTGATTTGGTCCATTTGGTGCAATTAGGCTTATATCTTAACTAATTCGTTGTTATTGATGACTTGAGGTTAGCAATATCAAAAAAAATAACATTATTCTACCCAATTGAAAATGATAGTTTTCTTCGTAAGGACATCAAAGTTTTTAAAAAGCGCACAATATTCATCTTTAAATGTTTTTTTCTTGTTATTTTCTTCTGATTTAGGATATAATTGTAAACCTTTTCAATTTGCGAATGACCATAAGAAAGCGCTCCAAATCCTTCTTGCCATAAAAATTTCCCTTTTACAAATTTATTGTTATTTATATAATTAGATGAATTATTTTTTAAATCTCTTCAAGATCAGAAATTGAAAATTAGGTTTTTATCCTATAAAAGCATGTATATGGGTCTGGCATTCCATTTACAATTTTATGGCCTTTATTGGAAATAAATTCTTGAAATGTACTTATGTAGGTCAACTTTCCATTATCTTCCTAAACTCAAGGCAGAAAAGCTTGGGGTTGAAGGTTTCAATTTTTATAAAAAGCAAAATTTATTTTCACACAACGGGTTATCTTCAATTTGTTCATAATCTTAACGCCTTTTATGTTTCCCTTTAGCTTTACCTGATTTATAGGCTAAAAATATTTCATGCGAACTTCCCGGATAGGTGTTTAATGACAAAAAAGAATAATCGAAAGAATATCCAAATTCTGCAGTTTTGTTGAAGTTTATGCCAAAAAGGCCTGTTAGGGTTCCTTTATTACGATAAGATGCCCCTAACCAGATCAGCTCTTTATAGGTAGATTTTATGTTAAAGTCCATGATTAAGGGAGCGGATCGAACATACTTCATCATAAGGGAAGGCTCAAGTTTTACGTCCTCATTGAGCTCAAAATTATAACCTCCCGACAACAAATAATGGTTGTACAGCTTACTGTGGATAAATATGTCTGAATTCAAATTATATTTATTCTGAAGGAGCTGGAATACAGAAGCTCCAGCAAAAAACTTTTCAGAATAAACATACAGGCCAACACTGGCATCAGGAAGGAATTTGGTATAATTTCCATTGTTAAGGGCCTGGTCCAGATCATTCGATCCATCTGCCAAATGAATTTGGTCTGCATGGATTGCATATTGCATTGCGCCGATAAAAGTTCCTAAAGAGGCCCTGATATCCCTGTCTAGTGAAATATGATAAGCATACGAGGCATAGCCTCCCGTCCGTGATGTAGGGCCTGTCCTGTCATTGAACAAAAAAGACCCAAAGCCATGGTTGTTTTTTTGTTGTTTAGGCTTAAATTTTTTTCTTCCCTGTTTTCCTTCTTCAATTGATGTATGATAACTTAAATAAAAGGTTTTGGGAGCATCTTCAAAACCAATCCATTGATTTCTATAACCCAGCATAAAATTGGCTCCTTCTTCAGATCCTCCTACGGCAGGATTTAATAGATACCTGTTGAACATGTATTGACTATAGAGCGGAATCTGCTGGGCATTTGCTATTAATCCAACACATAATATTACCGATATGATTAAAATTTTTTTCATTTGTTTACCGGATTATGCTCACTGCCCCTTTATAAGGTTTTTCTTTTCCATTGATTTTTATAATATAATAGTATGTAGCGGCAGGAACTGGTTGTCCATTTCTACTTCCATTCCATGGTGTACTATAGCCTTTTGAATAAAATAACATGGAGCCCCAACGGTTGAAAACCATTACCTCACAATCCGGATATAACAGGTTCAGGTTTTTTATTTCCCACAGATCGTTCCGTCCATCACCATTTGGGGTAAATCCATTAGGGATTTCAAAATCTGTGATGTATTCTTCAGTATTAATAATAAACTCCTTGAAGCAGCCATTCGCATCGTACATGGTAATGATATGCTCGCCTGGCCCAATGTTGTAAAATATGCTGTCATTACTTTCTTTATTGTCAATAACATAATAGTAAGGATAAGAACCTCCTTCCATATCGCTCAGGGCTATTATACCATTAGATCTGTTTTTGTCCGGCATTTGAAGCACCTTCAAATTTCCATTTAAAGAATCAGGTTGAAATATGTGGAAGGCTGGAAAAACATTGATACAATCTTGTTCATCTTTAACAAATATGGTATAAGAACCTGGTGTTAGATTTTGGAACAATCCATTGTCCTGGTAAATTATCCCGTCTTTACTGAATTGTACAAGTCCGTTTCCACCCACTGCCGAAATTTGTAGCATACCATCTGATGCTCCATAACAAGAAATTTGTTTTATAACTTCAGGTACCACTAAAGGACCATTATTTAAAATGGAAAATTCTTTTTGTAGCGTACATGCGCTAGCATCTTTAATATAAAGTGTATATTTTCCAGACCCTAGATCAATAAAACTATTCGAAGTTTGAAAACTGATTTTGTCGATGGAATAAGTATAAGGACCTATGCCGCCAAAAACAGCATTCACGGTAATGGTACCATCGTTGATATTGCATGAAGAGAAGGAGGTAGTTATATCCGCATCATAAGGCCCGGAGGAGCTTACATATACCAAACCTTCAAAAGTACATCCTTTTGAATCTTTTATTTTTAATAAAAACTTTCCGCCAGAAAGATTAAAGAAAGAAGTGGATGTTTGAAAATCGCCATTATCCAAGGCATATTCATAAGGCAAACTTCCACCTTCTGTAGTTAAAATTGTGATACTTCCATCTTTATTGTTGCAGGTAGCTGGAGTAGTGCTTACTGTAAAGGAAGAAGGACCGTCAAGATTATTGAGGCTTATTGTTTTCTCAAGGATACAATTGTTTTTATCTTTTACAAACAAGGTATATAATCCTGCATATAATCCTGTAAATTCTAAAGATGCATTGTAATTGAGGCCATCTAAAGAATAAGTATAAGGAGCTGTGCCACCACTCACCAGTCCAGCTTTTATTTCGCCATCATTTTGTCCGCAATTTGGAAGTACTGAGGAATATAAAACATCAGCAGGGCCTGGTATATTGCCAACCGCTACTTTTGTGGTAACCATACAGCTGTTGGCATCTTTTACTGTAACATTATAGTTTCCTTCAGCTACATTATTGAAGATATTACCAGATTGAAAAGGAAGGTTATTGATAGAGTAAGAAAAAGGTACTGTGCCTCCGGTAATGTTGTTTACCTCAATCTGACCATTGCTGTCACCGCAGGTTGCCGTTTTGGAAACTGCAGAAGCCATGGAAGGTCCCGGAATATTTTTAAGGTTAACATTCCTCGATATCAGGCAATTATTGACATCTTTTATGGTAACTTCATAATCTCCATCCCCAAGGTTGAAAAATTTTTGATCAGCCTGAAAAGCTCCTCCATCAATGGAATATGAAAAAGGTGGCGAACCTGCCTCTAAAGCAGTTACATAAAGGGATCCATTTTTCAAATCACAGGTAGGATGTAAAACTTCAATTGCTGCTTCTGCAGGTCCTGGTATATTGCCAACGGTTATTTTATTTGAAAATAAACATCCAGCTTTGTCTTTAACAGTAACCTCATGTTCCCCTGCCATTAAGCCAGAAAACTCAGTTGCGCTTTGGTAAGGTAATCCATTTAACGAATAGGTATAAGGATTAATGCCTCCTGTAACATTGTTTACTAGTATTTTGCCATTTGGGCTGCCACAGGTTGAGGGAGTAAAAGATAAATTTAATGCTGAGGGACCGGTGCTGGGCACAGCAACATTGGCTTCAAAAACGCAGTTTTTAGCATCTTTAAATCTGATTTTATAGGTTCCGGCTTTTAAATTTGAAAATATTGCCGGACCTTGAAAAGTTTTATCATCGATAGAATATGTGAAAGGAGCATCTCCTCCTGTTACAGTCTTAATTTCTATTGCCCCATCACTGTTGTCACAGGTTGCGGATTTTATTGACCTTGTAAATCCTTCAGGCCCACCATTGTTCAGTACTGTAATTTCTTTTTGAAATTGGCATCCATTTGCATCTTTGATAAATATGGTATGGATGGCTGCTGGTAATTGAGTAAATAAAGAAGCCGGCTGAAAGATTAAACCATCTATAGAATAGGTATAGCTTGCAGTGCCGCCAGTAACCGAAGTAACGTTAATCTCACCATCACTGGCGCCACAAGTTGCAGGTTTTGTGGTTGCCTGAAAGTCACCAGGACCAGAAATATCAGATACCGAAATGGCTTTTGCAATTAAACAGTTGTTAGCATCTTTTACCGATATTGAATATGATTTTGCAAAAAGGCCCATAAAATTATTTGAAATTTGAAAAGTGCCCCCATCAATAGAATAAGTATAAGGTCCTGTGCCCCCTGTAATGCCTGAAACCAACAAACTGCCATTAGAACTTCCGCAAGTTGAAGCTGTAGCTGTAGTTGCAAAATTGGAAGGGCCAGAAATGTTCAAGATGGTAACAGATGTTGTAACAGTACAATTATTTGCATCGCGTGCGGTAAGGGTATAGCCGGTTGCCGCAAGTCCTGAAAAGGTAGTTGAACTTTGAAATATGTTCCCGTTAATGGAGTAAGTATATGGATTTGTGCCACCAGTAACACCTGAAACCGTGATCCTTCCATTGTTGTTACCGCAGGTAGAAGAAGTGGTAGCTGCAGTAACTGCTGAAGGTCCAGGAATATTGGATAGCACGACAAATTCAGATATTTTACAATCATTTTTATCTTTTGCAGTAAGCGTATAGTTTCCAGCTGATAAACCTGTGAAAGTGGGGGATGATTGAAAAGCAATCCCATCAAGCGAATAAGAATATGCTGCTTGACCTCCCTCTACTGATAAAACGTCTATTTTACCATTGTTGAACCCGCAAGTTGAAGGGCTGGCAATCGCATTAACTTTTGTAGGAAAAGTTGCTCCAACTGTGGTAGGTTTAGTAATGACACAATTATTTGCATCTTTAACACGAATGGTATAATTGCCACTTGCAAGATTTGAAATTGTTGCCGAACTGGAAAAATTGATCCCGTCAGCAGAATATGTGTAAGCTGCCGTACCACCCGTCACGGAACCGATAGTTATTGAACCATCATTGTTTTTACAGCTTGCAGGCTGGGAAGTCATGAGGAATTCTGTGGGCCCAGGGATATTTGTAACAGTGGCTGAGGCAGAAATGATACAATTGTTGGCATCTTTGGCAGTAACTGTATAGGTTTTGGCTTCAAGTCCGGAAAAGGTTGATGAAGCCTGGAAGGAAGTACCATTGATGGAATAGGTATAGGCGCTTGTGCCTCCTGTTACATTTGTAACTGTGATACTCCCGTTGCTGTTGCCACATGTTGCCGAAGATGTGGATGCCGAAAGGGCAGTCGGGCCCGCAATATTTGATACCAATACAGAAGTAGTTATGGTACAGGTATTGGCATCTTTGGCACTAAGGGTATATGTTTTTGCAGCTAAGCCATTAAATGTCGTGGCCGATTGAAAAGTTGTACCATTGATAGAATAAGTAAAGGGACCTGTTCCCCCTGTAATAGCATTGACGATAATAATGCCATTGCTATTTCCGCAGGTGGACGCTGTAGCAGTAGCCGCAACCTGGGTCGGACCAATTTCATTTTTAATGGTAACTGATTGCGAGCCTGTACATTTAGTTGTAATGTCAGTGACAGTAACAGTATAAGTTCCTGCTGGTTTAATGATAGATTGAGTTGTTTCTCCCGAATTCCATTTAAAACTATAGCTCCCGCTCCCAGCACTGGGTGTTGCAGTAATGGTGCCAGTAGCGTTGTTGCACAGGATAGGAGGGGCAGTAATATTTATAACCAAAGGTTTATGAAAGGATATTTTCACATCATCTTTCAGGGCGGCGCAGTTTCCGTTACCTGTTGTGGTAAGGGTTAATGTGACGCTTCCTGCTTGAATTTCATTAGCTGTGGGAGTATATAATGCATTTAATGTCAGGTTATTTGGACTATAAGTACCTAATCCCCCACTCCAAATACCGCCTGTGGCTGCAGTGACTTTACCATCCAGTTGCACTTTATCTGAAGGACAAACGGTTTGATCTGCTCCTGCATTTACAGAAAGATTATCATAAACATCTACTGATGCGCTGAAAAGTACGCATTTTGGATAATTTTCATTCCTTACTTCTAAGTTATACTTTCCTGTTGTGGTGGCAGTATAGTTAATGGCATTTCCTACCACAATATTCAGGCTGTTGGTCCAAATATACTTATCAGTGGCCGGGTTCCCATTGGTTACAATACCTTTTAGCAGTACACCTGAGCTTCCTGGGCAGAAAATGGCTGGTGTAGGGTCAATTGCAACTTTAATTTCAGGTTTAAAATACACGCGGACAATATCACAGTATGCCTTTGAGCTGCAAAGACTACCGCTGGCCGTGCCACATATTTCATAATCAACAAAATCTGGGGCATCTGCTCCTGGAGTTATTTCCGTATCAGTACAACCTGTAGTGCAGCTTAAATATTTATTATAAGTGCCATTTCCTGTAATATCCCTATATGAAATAGTGCCTGGATTAAAAGCTGCCGGGGCTTTTAGAGTTGAGGTGCAGCCTTTGGCAACAGAAAAATCTTCTACAGGATAATATGCAACAATTGCAGTGACTCTGATCCTGCTTTTTGCATTTCCTGGCATACAAACAAATATGGTATGGGAATCATTGCCATAAACACATATTGGATTACCTACCGGGGTCGGCTTCTTCGTTAAATCACAATCTTGCCTATAAGCCATTGACCCACTTGGTACTGGGCCTTCTATAATTTCAAAGTTTATGCCTTCAGTAAGGGGATGCAATTTAATCCTTAACTCTACGCAATTTTCTTTGGCGTCAAAACCGCAACAGGATCCGGCACGATTAAATGATGGGGAAGTAAAGGTTCCTGATGCGTTTGCAGATAGATCTACATCAAAAAACTTTATATCATTTGAGCAGCTACCTGATTGTGAAAAGCCATTTAAGCTTTGGATAAGTAAAAATAGAACAATAATAGAAGTTTTAGAAAATCGGATATCTCCAATACATCTAATAAATTCAATTATAATGTTACCGATTCCTTTGTCATAATGAATTTTGATTAATGGCGGGCAGTTGGGAATCATTTCTTTATATCATCTTGATAATTTCAGAAATGTAGAAATAAATGTAGCAGTAGATTTTTATTTTATCCCCAAAAAATTACACGAGAGATATTATATAAGGGTATTATGTGGATTTTGGTAGGGCGGGGCTGGAATGTTGTAAAAGATCGGTTTGAAAGCGTATTTATTTCACCCCTTCCGGAAAATAAGCTTTAGTTAATGAACCTTTAATTTTTTGTTTTCATAAAACTTAGCAACCTCATCTATAAGGGTATTATGGCCACATTCCAGAATGTGGAGGTCGTACTTTTTGGTTTTTTTAAGCAACCTTTGCATGTTTTTGAGGATTATCACCTTATCATATTTCCCTAAAAACATTTCTAAACCAATATTGTGCTTGTTTACCAATGAAGCAATCAATTCCATATCAAATTTTAAAAGCCGGAATACCACCCAGGTATAGTATACCCTTCTGCGTTTTCCCCTTGTGTTCATCTGGCTGCTGGCAAATTTAATGATCCCTTTATCCATCAAACCAATTTTAGACATGGAATCAACCATGAGGTGGAATGGCTTTGGATTTACAATTAAACTCCTGAAAAACCTCCTGATCCAGGAAGGGTAGGTAGCCAAACTGTACCAGAAGCTTGTTTTAATACCATCTGGGGCAATCAATATCAACTTTTCAATTTTTTCAGGAAAGGCTTCGAGCGTGGCAAGGGCAAACTTTCCGCCCATACTATAACCAGCCAATGAGCATGTTTTTATTCCCTCAACCTTAAAAAATTCATTAAGAAGATTGGTCCAGAATTGTTTTTTCATAGGTTTTTCCTTTTCATGCCAGAAGCTCATTCCATGGTAAAACAGGTCGAAACTATAGATGGTGTATGTGTCACGTAAAGGCTGGGAAAAATGAATGAAATGCTGCTTTGACTGACCAAAACCATGAAATGCCAGTAGAACTTTATTTCCTTTTCCAGTTTTATGGTAATGGAGCTGGGCTTTTTGGAATTCAAATACCTGGTTTTCCGGTGATTGGGACATGGCTTAAATATAAACCTAATTTTTTATAATTTTACATCAACATTTATGGTTAAACTCATCCAAATTAATTTTTGCTGGAAATAATCATGAAAAAAATAATATTAATAATAGGTGGTAGTGGAGGTATCGGAGCGGCAACAGCATATTTAGCATCAAAACAAGGATATATTGTTTGTGTAAATTTTCGACAGGATATAAATTCGGCAAATTTATTAATAGCAAAAATCAAAAAGGAGGGTGGAGAAGCATTTTCTTTTCAGGCCGATGTCTCTGATGAAGGACAAGTTGAAACAATGTTTATGTCAATTGATAAACAAGTAGGCCCGATAACTGCATTGGTAAACAATGCAGCCCTTATTGAGCCACAACAAATTGTTTCAGAAATGAACGCACTGCGGCTTCAAAGGGTTTTTGCCACAAATATTATCGGTAGTTTTATTTGCTCAAAAGAAGCAATTAAATGAATGTCGATAAAGAAAAATGGGAAAGGTGGCAGTATTGTTAATGTATCTTCCATGGCTGCCCGTTTAGGCGCACCATTTGAATATATTGATTATGCAGCATCAAAAGGGGCAATTGACACTTTTACTATTGGATTGTCAAAAGAGATTGCCGCAGAAGGAATACGGGTAAATGCTGTAAGGCCAGGTTTAATCCATTCCGATATCCATCAAAAAGGTGGAGAACCGAAGCGTATAGAAAGATTGAAAGACTCTATACCTATGAAAAGGGGAGGGGAACCTGATGAGGTAGCAAAAACAATCCTTTGGTTGTTGTCGGATGAAGCATCATACATAACAGGTGCTTTGGTGGATGTATCTGGCGGTAGGTAATTCATTAATCATGAAATAATTACAACATCGACATAAAAAGAAAAATCATTTATAACCATATTTTTGGACAGCTTCAATGCTACAAATTATAAGTACCTCAAGAAAATGCCATATAATCTACCTTATAATAACCCGATGAACTTCTGCATTTTTTCCCCATTGCATCCTTAAAAAATACATGCCCTTAGGCAAGTTAGAAATATCAATTCTTTCTAATTTATTGCTTGATTCAGAAACCATAACATCGGTCCCCAGGTTATTTTTTAATTGATATATAATTTTTCCCACAGCTTCTCCAATCCAATTAATATTGATATGGTCTGGGGTCGGATTTGGATATATTGTATATAATTTACTCAAAGGTTCCATAATGCCTGTTACCCTTTCTTCTTCCTGGGGAAATTTATCCACTAAAGTATTGAACACAGTGTTTGTGGAAATAGGAGGATTAAAATCGAAGTAAATCTCCGCTTTGTTGTACAAAACAGTATAGTCTGGTAAGCGTGGTGTGGGTTTTATGGAATACAATATATACCCATGGCTGCCTGGTTCATCTGTAGTGCTGTCAGGAAGCATAATTTTATCAAACTGAAATTTTAAAATATTGTCTGTAACCGTGGTGACCATGTTGTGGCTACTGCCTATAATGCGGACTGAATTCATGTCAAAATGACTTTTTAAGGTGTCCATTACAACCACATGATATGCAGTATCATTACCTGTATTTTGAAAACGGATAAAATAATCCAAGTCCTGGTTTTTTAAGGTAAGGTGTTTTTCACCCTTGCCCATAGGAGTAACCTGAATGTCATTAGGGTCATAAGAACATGTTACTACTTGTTCTAAAGTTAAAGTATCATAAAATGTGCTGGCGGTTTCGCTATTAAAGTTCGAAAAAACTTTTGAAGCCAAGGTATCTCCCATACTTTCAAAATTAGGTGTAACAAGGGAAATCTTTATCTTTCCTCCTTGCTGGGGGTATAATGGTCCTAATTCCCAGGTAAGACCTTTGGAAATATCTCCACCGGCTTTTGGGTCGGCATCATCAAACGTGAACCTGCTGTCGGGCTTAAAAGTAAGGTTTCCTGAAGCTATTGTAGTACCTGTATTTTTATAATAAAGGTTAAAAGTAGTGGCAGAGGAACACCTTGAAGATCCCGGCGTGATCTTGGTTTCAATATAAGTAAAAATTGAATCTGCAATAAGGCCAAAGTTTATTTGTTTATTTGCCTCATCAGGAAGGTTTATTGAAATTGAAACGAGGTCTTCCGGCAATCGCCATCCGGCTTGTGGAACAAGTGATATTTCATAGGTTCCATTTTTAAGGTTTATTTTCCCAGGGTTTTGCGTCGGGAAGAAATGGAGATTATTAGGTTTAATAATATAATGCTGATAGGGCATTGAAGGTTCATCCGCATCTTGTATTTTGTTTTGGTTATAGTCGGCAAAGGAGTTGATATTTATGGTGCTTGCATCATCACTAAGCTTATATATATTTAATTGTGACGTATTGGTCGTGCTTCTGGCAGAAAAATATAGCTCATTATTGTAAGTATGGAATGAAACTTCCTGTAAGCCAGCAACTCCATTTTCTACATCATCTACCAAGGAAACTGTAAATCCATCATATTTCCAGATTTCCGGACCATGTTCGGCATCAATACCCACGAAGTACAATACATTGTTATAGAAGATGATTTCGTTTGATCCTAAATTTTTAGTTATAATCCTTGTGCCCTCCACAGAGCCATCCGTACGATATAAGCAAAGTTGTTTTTCTTTATTTAGCATTGTAAATAATGCCTCATTTTTTAAATATCCTACAAATTGAGCACTATCTGTGGCAGGGATTAAATTCTCAACAGTATCTCCTTCAACTTTAACCAAAAATCTATCTTTTTGGTGTTCATTAAATGTAAAAGATAGTACTTGGTTATTAACTACAGCAATTTGTTGGCCATAATTATGTATATAAGGATTAGTAGAAATAAGCTCTACCGACCCCTGGATATTTGAAACCTTATTTATTTGGGTTGTTCTAAAAGAACTATTAGAATCGGTAAGGTACCTTGTAAAATAAACAGTATTGTCAGGGGTTTTAGAAAAATGCAGGCCCCAAGTACTAAATTCCTGATAGGAATCTATAAGTTTTGTACCTCCCGGAGTACCATCCGTTTGGTATATATTACTTTCTTTCGTTCCTTTTAAAGCAAAATAAAAGATGTTTTTTGAAGCTACATAAATAGCCGAGGAAAGCCATTGATCCCCAGGGTTGGAATAAATTTCATGGTTGCCTTCCGGGGTTCCATCCGTGGCATACACTTTATTTATACTTGAAATCAGTGAAAAATTTTTTCCTGGATGAATATTCAAATTATATCTACCTATATTTCCAATTAAAATTTCTTTTTTTAAAGAATCTACTGTATAAATACTGTTATCCATATTATACCCAATGTAAAGGGCCTTGTTCTTAACATAAGAAAATTGGGCTATTTTATGGTCAAAGTTTTCTGATAAGAAACTGCGAAGGTTTAATAAATTATATCCATGTACCAGTGTGCCTGTTTCCAAATAAAAATTATCTTCAGCAAAAGTATAATCATCATATTGACTTACATTCTCCATACTATGTTGTAAAACTAATTTTTGCGACAGGCTGCTATGGGAAATAATAAAATATGATATAACAAGTAGAATAGAGATCCTCATATATTAGTGTAATTAAAAGCTGCCTTTGAAATTATCCTTTAAATTTTATTTGAACATTCGGCCTGTTAGAGATACCAAATCATCCAGCACTTTATAGATTTAGGTTTTGATATTCCTGGGTTGAAAATTTTTTTTCTTCTTTAAATAATTTTTCTAAAATTATATTTCTTCATTTAATAATTTAAATTTATTATAGAAGCTTTCTTGTTATGTAATATTTTTTAAGATTTCACTATTTTATCATCCCATTTCCCCCCTCCTTTTACATATAAAATTGTCGCAATTAACCCTTCCTTTTTCAGTTTTACACCCCATAGTTTTTATTTCACCATCGTATATTTGGAATATAAAGTAAAGAAAATAATAACCATATAAACTTAAATACCATGGAAGCAACAGAAAAAACAATGATAACAGTTGAAACAACAGTTATTGCACCTGTAGAAAAAGTTTGGAAATTTTTTACCCTTCCACAGCACATTGTTAAGTGGAACAATGCCAATGACGAATGGCATACCCCTAAGGCAGAAAATGACCTAATAGTGGGCGGAAAATTTAACTATAGAATGGAAGCAAAAGACGGAAGTATGGGTTTTGACTTTAATGGCACATATACGGAAGTTAAAAAGTATGAAAGAATAAGTTATGTACTGGAAGATAATAGGGAAGTAAAAATAACTTTACAGTCAGAAGGTAAATATACCATAATCAAAGAAATATTTGAAGCGGAGACCTCCAACCCAATTGAGATGCAACAAACAGGTTGGCAGGCAATTTTGAACAATTTCAAAAAGTGGGTTGAATATTCCAATGTTTTTCAAAAACTAAAATTCGACATTGAAATTAACGCCCCCGTCGATAAAGTTTACCATAACATGATCGATGAAGAACCTTATAAAGAGTGGACTAAAGTATTTAATAAAGACTCTCATTATAAAGGTTCATGGGAAAAAGGTTCTAAAATAATATTTATAGGCTGTGGGGAAAATGGCGAAATGGGAGGGATGGTAAGCATGATTAAAGAAAACATTCCGGGGAAATTCATTTCTATAGAGCACCTGGGCCTATATCAGGATGGGAAAGAGATTACCAGTGGGGAAGAAGTGGAAGGTTGGGCAGGTGCCTTGGAAAATTATACTTTTTCAGAAGTTGATGGCAAAACTTTAGTTTCAGTTGAACTAGATTCAAATCAAGAATTCGAATCCTATTTTTCTGACCTATGGCCGAAAGCTTTACAAAAACTAAAACAAATTTGTGAATCATAATTTTCCAAAACTAAAAATTTGCAAAATGAAAACCTTGAAAATTATTTCAATTGCAATCGCAGTCATCATTGCTTTGCCTTTAATTGTGGCACTTTTTGTCCCCAAAACATTCACTGTAAGTGTTTCAGAAACTATAAATCAGCCTAGGCAAAGGGTTTATGATTATGTTAGGATCCTCGACAACCAAAAGGATTACAGCGTATGGGTCATGGCCGACTCTTCGCTGAATCCTGAAATTATAGGTAAGGATGGCACAGTTGGAGCTGTACAAAAATGGAACAGCCAGATAGATGATGTTGGTGAGGGGGAGCAGGAAATAAAAGCACTTACACCCGAAAGGATGGACGTGGAGTTGAGGTTCAAGCGCCCTTTTGCTGGGACGGCCAAAGCCGCAAACATATTTAAATTTATCTCTGAAAACAAGACACTCCTGACAAGCGAATTTTACAGCGATTCTAAATATCCCATGAATTTGCCATCCTATTTGTTCGGCAGAAAAATGATGGAAGATGCACAAACCAAAAATTTGCAAAACATAAAACGGATTTTAGAAAACCCGAATTCATTTGGGATTTCAGATGTGTCAAATTAATTTTCATTTCCCTTAAATCTAAGATATGGCAAAAGTAAGCACCTATCTGAATTTTCCGGGCAATACAGAGGAGGCATTTAATTTTTACAGATCTGTTTTCGGCGGCGAATTTTGCGGTGAGGGTATTTCACGCTTTGGGGATGTTTCTCCCGAAGATGGAATACCTTTATCTTCTGAAGACGATAAAAATTTGGTAATGCATATTGCTTTGCCAATAATTGGAAATCATGTGTTAATGGGAACAGATGCACCTGAATGTATGGGATTTAAGGTAAAGTTTGGGAATAATGTACATATTAACCTAGAGCCTGATACCAAGGCACAGACCAAACATTTGTTTACCGCACTTTCTCAGGGAGGAAAAGTTACCATGGAGCTTCAGGAAATGTTTTGGGGAGCTTATTATGGCAGCTGTACAGACAAGTTTGGGGTTCAGTGGATGTTTAATTGTTCAGAATGAAATATATGGAGCAAGAAAAATCCTAACTCAAACAAATATAATTTGAGCAAAAGAAAATAGAGCGATTATAAAATTAAATCTGTGCAACCTTTAGTCAGGTATCATTATGGAGTATTTATAAATATTATTTATAAATATCTATTAATATAAACTCCACAATTTTTTCCCTCTCAAATAATTTTTAATCCTCACGAATTAAAAATGAACCTTTCATGGATTATTTAGAATATTGTGATTGGAAACTTTGAAGAATGAATAAGTTTCCTTAGTTTTGTCACGTAAAAAATAAAGCAGTTGGAGATCAAGGAAAAAATTATATACGGATCTGTGGATTTGTTCATGAAATTTGGCTTTAGGAGCATTACAATGGATGATATTGCAAAACATTTATCCATTTCCAAAAAAACGATTTACCTTTTTTTTAAAGATAAAGACGAATTGATCAGCACTGTCACGGAGTTGCATTTGCAACAGGAACAAAAAGAAATTGAGGAAGTGCACCTTGAGGCCAATAATCCTATAGAAGAGCTTTATTTAATCACAAAATGCATGAGGAAGAATCTCTCGGATATAAATCCAACTGTATTGTACGATTTACAAAAGTTCCATAAACAAGCATGGGAAAAATTTTTAATTTTTAAAGAAGCCGTAATTGGCAAGGCTATAAAAGATATATTGGATAAAGGGATTCAGGCGGGTTATTTCCGGAAAGAGATTGATATAGAAATTCTTTCAAAGTTGCGGCAAGAGCAGGTACAAATGGGTTTTGATGATAGGATTTTCCCACCCGACCAATATGATTTTAAAATTGTACAAATGCAGTTGTTCGATCATTTTGTACATGGTATCACTACACAAAAAGGCCAAGAACTTTTAGACCAATATTTTAATAATTCAAAAGAATGAAAAAGAACCATTACTGCTTCATTGTTGCTGTTGTTTTCACTTTATCGATTTTTGAGGTTAAAGCTCAAACAGAGGAAAATAAGTCTTCTTTTAATTTGGAAGAATGCATTGAGTATGCATTGAAGAATAGCGCTAGCATAAATGATGCTACTATTGATGCAAAAATTGCCAAAGCTAAAGTGGGAGAAATAAGATCCACCGGATTGCCACAAATTAATGGTAATGTTGAAGTTTCTCATAATAACCCATTAAGAAGGATGTTTTTTCCACCGGGTGTAGCCGGTAATTTTTTAGGTGAAGTGGGTGCATTATTACCTCCAGGAGCTGTTGTAGCTGTACCTAATTTATTCCAGCTGAAAAACAGTGCCGATGCAGGTGTTTCAATTAATCAGCTTTTGTTTAGTGGCTCCTACATTGTAGGGCTTCAGGCTGCTAAAACTTATCAGGAGTTAGCCTCTAAAACGGTCACTCAAAGTAGAATTCAGACAGTTGAACAAGTAACAAAAGCATATTATACTGTATTGATCAATAGGGAAAGGTTAAATCTTTTTGAAGGTAATATTGCCCGGGTAGATTCTTTATTAAGAAATACAAAGGGCATGTATGAATCAGGTTTTGCTGAAAAAATTGATCTGGATAGAATTCAAGTCACCTTAAATAATCTGGTGATAGAAAGGGAAAAATTTAAAGACCTTGAAAAATTAAGCAATCTTTTACTTAAATATCAAATGAACTATCCTATGAATCAGGATATGATCATTTTAGGGGATGTCAGGGATCTGAACATTGAAACCATGAGTTATGATACCCTGATCAATAATTTTGATTATTCAAGAAGAATCGAATATTCCATTTTACAAACTCAAGAGGCATTGCAAAGACTGGACATAAAAAATGAAAACGCGGCATACCTTCCATCATTATCAGCTTTTGCTAATTTGGGCTACTTTACACAATCTCCCACTTTAGATGGTTTGTTTAAAACAGAAAGTAATCTACCTAATATACCTGAGCTGTCACAAATTGGCCCTGATAAATGGTATGGTTATGGATTGTTCGGTGTCACATTGAAGGTCCCCATTTTTGATGGATTGGGAAGGTCATATAGGGTTCAACAGTCTAAACTGGCCTTAAAAAAGGTTGAAAATGGATTTACAACACTGCGCAATAATATTGATCTGCAGGTAAATCAATCAAAAATAAACCTGGGAAACAATCTTAAGACTTTAAAGGCCCAGGAAGATAATGTTAAGC
>JALZND010000152.1 GCA_030857845.1 Bacteroidota bacterium
GGCCCAGGGCTATCCTGGCCGCTGCCCGGGTTATTTTTCGGGTAACAAAAGTTTCACCTCTCAATGGACTTTCATGGTTGAACAAAATGCCATTGGCAGCAAACATATTATAGGCTTCACGATAGTTTACGGTAATCCAATAAGCATATAATTTTGCTACTGCATAAGGGGACCTTGGATAAAATGGCGTAGTCTCACTTTGAGGCACCTGCTGCACTAAACCATAAAGCTCAGAGGTTGAGGCCTGATAAAATTTTGTTTTTTTCGTTAGCCCTAGGATCCGTATGGCTTCAAGCAACCTTAATGTGCCCATTCCGTCTACGTCGGCGGCATATTCAGGTGCATCAAAGCTTACCTTTACATGCGACATAGCCCCTAAATTATATATTTCATCCGGCTGCACTTCCTGGACAATCCTGATAATATTGGATGCATCAGAAAGGTCTCCATAATGAAGGATAAACCTTAAATTATCAACATGTGGATCCTGATAAAGATGGTCCACCCTGTCTGTATTAAACAAAGAAGTACGGCGCTTTATGCCATGCACTTCATAACCTTTTTTTAACAGTAATTCAGCCAGATAAGCCCCGTCTTGACCTGTGATACCTGTTATTAATGCTTTTTTCATTTTTTCTTTTTGTAATTAGTATAGGCAGATCAATTCAAGAAATCTATGACACCTGTCTACTCATTCAAAAATAAGGTAATTTTTAATTTTATTTATAAAATCTGGTACAAATATCAAAAAGTTATATAATTCCAATGAAATAGATTTAATCAGGTCTGAACCCAGACTATTCATGCTAGACTGTACTGGTTGTATAACTTCTAGTCTAATTTAAAATATTGTTGGTCGTATTTTTTTAATTGTTGATCATTAATGCCCTAACTATATAAGAATATCAAAACATTACTATTTATAGAATCTTTTTATTTAGATAATTTGATGGGGTTTAAATTTTTTTATAACTAAAAAAGGGGAGGCAAAACCTCCACTAAATTGAATTTTTTATTTCATCATGTACACCGTCTGTGTATAGGTATTTGGTTACTTTCCTTATGTCGAAGGCATGTTGAGTGGATTTTTAATTCAGGGACGTAATAGTAAGATTTACAATAAAGCTCCAAAGAGCAGAATCAATAGCTTTGGGTGCAGCCTTAAGTTTTAAATAATGTTAAATCGCAGCCCCATCGGGCGTAATCAAAGACCCTACGCTAATGATAATGTCCCATTGGGGCTTTGCAATAAGATTTACAATAAAGCTCCAAAGGAGCGGAATTAATAACTTAGGGTGCGGCCCTAAGTTTTAAGTAATGTTCAACCACAGCCCATCGGGGCATATCAATTAAACGTAGGCCGTGGCCCTATCTTTGACCTGCGCAGGTTTAATTGAGAAGGTTTATTTTTTATTTTGTTTTTCAAGGGGTATGTTCAATGGCACTTTAGCGTAATTAATACCTCTGTATTCGTATCTTTTTAACTGTTTAGGTATCCTTTCTTTAAAATTGTTCCAATCTCTATCGTCTTTTGGAGACCACACTACTTCTGCCAATGCACTTATACGGGGAAAAACCATATATTCCACATGTTCTGGTGTAGGCATATATTCCGTCCAAACATTTGCCTGAGCCCCTAAAACATATTCATGCTCCTCAGGGCTAAGTTCTTGCGGGAGAGGCTCAAATTGATAAACTTTTTCTAATGTAGTATATCCACCGATTGCCAGGGGCTCATTTTCAGGGTCTGTCTGATAATGATCAAAATACAGGTGTGTCCCTGGGGACATCACAACATAATGGCCGCTTTTGGCAGCAGTTATTCCGCCTTTTGTACCTTGCCAGGACATGACTGCGGCATTAGGGGCAAGTCCACCCTCTAAAATTTCATCCCAACCTATAAGTTTTTTGCCTTTAGAATTCAGGTACTTTTCAATTCTTGTGATGAAGTAGCTTTGAAGTTCGTGTTCATCTTTCAAGCCCAGCTCTTTTATTTGTTGTTGTATCTTTTCGGATGCTTCCCATTGATCCTTGATAGCTTCATCACCACCAACATGGATATAATCGCCCGGGAAAAGCTCAATCACCTCAGAAAAAACATCTTCCAAAAATTTGAAGGTTGCGTCCTCTACATTAAATATATCAGGGAAAACCCCCCAATAAGTAACTACATCTACTTGTTCGCCCGGCACGCCCAATTGTGGATAAGCTGCAATGGCTGCTGTAGCATGACCTGGCAGCTCTATTTCCGGAACTACTGTAATAAAACGTTCTTTTGCATATTGTACGATTTCCTTAATTTCCTCCTGGGTATAAAACCCTCCATGTCGTTGCCCATCAAACTGGTGCGGCTTATCATTATAATGTCCTATCAATGTTTCCTTCCTCCACGCTCCTACCTCGGTAAGTTTGGGGTATTTTTTTATCTCTATCCTCCAACCCTGATCTTCGGTAAGGTGCCAATGAAATGTGTTGAGTTTGTGCATGGCCATATTATCTATGTATTCCTTCACAAAATCTACTGGCATAAAATGTCGTGCTACATCAAGGTGCAACCCTCGCCATTTAAAGCGTGGATAATCTTCAATTTCTACCCCAGGCACTACCCAGTAAATGTTCTCGATAGGAGACCTGCTTTTGATTTCAGCAGGCAACAATTGCACAAGGGTCTGGAAACCATAATAAAGTCCTGCAGGTTCAACAGCTATTATCTCAATACCTGTATCTTTAACATACAACTGATAACCTTCGGGACCCAATCCCAAATCAGGATCAAGGTTAAAAAAAATAGCCCTAATTGAATTGCCAGTATCATCTGACTGTGCAACGGGTACTATAACCCCTGAAGCAGTTTCTATTTGTTGCGCCAACATCTGCGCTATCCTCAGTACCTCCGGATTATTGCCGCTGGCAAATATTTTTGTACCAGGATTTATCGTAAAACTGCTTTTCATCCGCTCAACCTTTACTGGTTTTGGGATGATGCTTGGTGCTCCATCAAGCACCGCACTACTTTCCTGTTGACGGTTAGTACATGAAAAAGCCAGGATCAGCAGGGAAGAAACTAAAAAATAAATATTTTTCATGGTATTTTTTGATCAAGTAAAATTCAAAATTTTTATTTTATGTTTTTTAAGGCTCTGACCTCATTAATGAAGCTTGTTTTCGCAAAATTGATTCCCCTGTAATCGTACCGTTTTAATTGCTTGTTTAAATCCTTTACAAATCTGTCCCGTATTGGTATTTCCGAGGGCCAGCACCCTTGCAGAAGTGGTTTGGTCTCCCAAATAAAGAAAGATTGATTATCCAGCTTTAAATACTATTAGTTTTTAAAATTATCTTCTGGAAGAAGGTCAATTTTAAGTCTTGACCAAATTCTCATTAAAAGCACTGTTGATACCGCAACTATTATTGTTAAAACAGAAGCTAAAATATAATTGCCATATATCCAGTTTCCTGTGGCAAACAAAGCGCAATAAACAGCCATAGTACCGATCAGCATACTAAGGATTCCGGCAGGAACATCCCATGGCTGGCCAGGATTTTTATCTAACACAACATGATCCTTATGTGCATCTTCAATGACGTGCTTCCAACCCGGGCCTCCCGGTTGTATCAACTTATAAAAATTCCTAAGCACCCTGCTATCAGTGGCTGGGGTAAGGTATGTCACCAATACCCAACCAACGGTGGTTACTCCCACTCCAATCAATAATTTCGCACTTCCACTGAGCTCAACCATACCTGTATGAGGATGGACTAGCTCAAGGTAAATTGCAAGAACAAAAGAGATGATCATAGCAGAGACCTCACTATATGCATTCACCCTCCACCAGAACCAGCGTAAAATAAAAATAGAGCCTGTACCGGCACCAATTTGCAACAATATATTAAAGGCTTGAAGGGCATTGCTCAACAATAAGGCAAACACAGCTGTAAGAATCATCAAAATAACTGTTGACCACCTGCCAACAGCCACAAGCTGCTTATCACTTGCCTGAGGGTTTATAAAACGGTGATAAAAATCATTCACAACATAAGAAGATCCCCAATTTACTTGCGTAGATATGGTAGACATAAAGGCAGCAATAAGAGATGCCACCACCAATCCCAGCATTCCTGACGGAAGATAGCTTAGCATCGCCGGATAGGCAAAATCATGGTGTACTAGGTTTGGGTCCACATTTGGAAATGCTTCCCTTATAGAAGCTATGTCAGGGAACATTACCAATGAAGCCAGGGCCACCAAGATCCATGGCCAGGGACGCAAAGCATAGTGGGCAGCATTGAAAAAGAGCGTTGCTCCCATAGCACCCTTTTCAGTTTTAGCAGCAAGCATTCTTTGTGCTATATAACCGCCACCTCCAGGCTCCGCGCCAGGATACCAAACACTCCACCATTGTACCGCAAGGGGAAGGATTAGCAATGTTATCAAAGAATCTGTATCGGAAAAATCAGGCAGCATGGATAATTTAGGAACCACAAGCTCATGGGTCAGCACATTTTGCAATCCCCCAACCTGTGGAAGGTTTATCAGGACAATTGCTGCCCCGATTGATCCAGCCATTGCAATAAAAAACTGAAAAAAATCTGTAAGCAAGATGCCTTTAAGCCCTCCTAAAGTACTATATACCGCAGTTATTGTCATTGCAACAACTAAAGTTTGCAATGCGGACCATTCCAACATTACAGCACCAATTTTTATAATGGCAAGGCATACAGTTGCCATTACCAGGATGTTAAAAAACAAACCAAGGTATAAAGCGCGAAAGCCTCTTAAAAAGGCTGCCATTTTTCCACTATACCTTAATTCATAAAATTCCAGGTCGGTAAGAACCTGTGAACGCCTCCAGAGTTTGGCATATATAAACACAGTAAGCATACCCGTAAGCAAAAATGCCCACCAGGCCCAATTACCTGCAATTCCATTTTGCCTTACAATATCCGTAACCAGGTTTGGGGTATCGGCCGAAAAAGTAGTTGCTACCATAGATATTCCCAACAGCCACCAGGGCATGTTCCTGCCTGAAAGGAAAAACTCGGCGGCACTTTTTCCCGCACCTTTCATAGAATAAAGACCGATGCCCAGGGAAATGATGAAAAATGCAATTATGATGGACCAATCAAGTATGCTTAATACCATATTATAAAGAAAAAAATAAGTTTGTTTTAAGAGTGCTAATATATGAAAGGAAGATCATTTTGAAAGTAAAAATGCCCACTTTAAACAAGGATAATGATATAGAAATAAAGCTAAATATTTATTTATTATTTTATAATCTTTTTTAATATTTTGATATTATTTCTACACTTATAAAATATTTTAGTGGAAGTTTTATTTATATTACGGCAATGTAGGTTTCATTACACCGGTTAACCTGGCTCAAACCTGCCGTCATTGCGAGGGGCATAACACAGAAATGCATTAAAAATTATAAATTAAAGTTGCCTAATGATATCATAATAGGTCAATAAATATAAAGCCCCGTGGCAATCCCCCTATGTCTGTCAGCTGACAATGCACTTAGGTGTTCAAAAGTGCCTATTATAACCTAAGCCCATAGCTTCCTAATAGTATCAGGGGGATTGCCACATCACCTAATTCCTACGAGCCTGGTTCTTTATGATGGAGAATTGCAGTTAAGTTGCTTCAATGAAATAGGAGGTAAAGTGACTCGCAATGACGGTTACTATTGAAATCAAAAATGCGAAAATAAATCATACAATTTGGCTTAGCACACTTTCCATGACTCCATGAAAAACATAACTTATTAAAAAATTTCTTGCACCTGCATTTTTTCTTAAATAAGGATTCATTTTAGAAAATGCAAGAGGATGGCAATGGGGAAAAGTTGTGGATAAATATTTTTATGCCTATATGGGCATTTTAGCAATAACCAAAGATTCACAATTCAATATCAAAACCTTTTATTAACAGCCACTTAAAGCCTATTTTGAAATTTTTATCTTTTTTTATATATATTTTTTTTAGCACCTCCTTCTTTGGATTATAAAGCCGGATTTTACATATTTGTATAGGTCGAAATGATGGCTGAGTTTCAAGCAGCACAGTATTTCAGTGTAATATACAGACCATTCCTTCCATAAATTTATATAAACTTTACCTGTTAAATCAGTGTTTCTACACTGGGGCTAAAAGTTTATATTTAAATTTAGTATTAACAGTAACAAAGAAGTAAAAGATCAAAAAAATGAACAATAAGGTAGCAGAAGCAGAAGAACCCATCCTAAAGGAGAACAAAGACAGATTTGTATTATTTCCTATCACACATAATGATATTTGGGAATTTTATAAAAAAGCAGAAGCAAGCTTTTGGACAGCTGAAGAAATAGACCTGAGCCAGGATCAGAAAGACTGGGAAAACCTTAATGACGGAGAGAGGTATTTTATATCACACGTCCTGGCATTTTTTGCTGCCAGCGATGGAATTGTAAATGAAAACCTGGCAGAAAATTTTGTTTCTGATGTACAATATACTGAAGCCAAGTTCTTTTATGGCTTTCAAATTGCCATGGAAAACATCCATTCCGAAACCTATTCTTTATTAATTGATACTTATGTAAAGGACAATAAGGAAAAAGACAAACTTTTTCATGCCATAGAAACCATGCCTTGTGTAAAGGAAAAAGCTGATTGGGCTATGGAATGGATCTATGATGGCTCCTTCGCCGAACGATTGATAGCCTTTGCAGCAGTGGAAGGTATATTTTTTTCAGGAAGCTTCTGCTCCATTTTCTGGCTTAAAAAACGTGGGTTGATGCCAGGCCTTACCTTCTCCAACGAGCTCATCTCCAGAGATGAAGGATTGCATTGCGACTTTGCATGCTTGCTATACAACAACCATATTGTAAACAAACTTCCTGTAGAGCGTGTCACAAAAATTATAATGGATGCTGTGGCAATTGAGAAAGATTTTATAGTGGAGTCCCTTCCTGTAAAGCTTATTGGCATGAATTCTGACCTTATGTGCCAATACATTGAGTTTGTTGCCGACAGGTTATTGAATGAGCTGAATTGCCCCAAGGCCTATAATGCAAAGAACCCATTTGATTTTATGGAAATGATATCACTACAAGGAAAAACAAACTTCTTCGAGAAACGTGTAGCAGAATATCAGAAAGCTGGCGTGATGAAAGACAAAGAGGATGACACCCCGAAGTTTAGTTTAGATGAAGATTTTTAAATTATTGATTATAGATTAACCCCATTTAAGATATGCTAGTAATAAAGAGAGATGGAAGGCGCGAAACCGTAAGGTTTGACAAGATAACAGCCAGGATAGAAAAACTATGCTATGGCCTTGACACCAATTTTGTTAACCCGGTAGATATAGCCATGAAGGTTATATCAGGGATATATGATGGGGTTACTACCATTGAACTTGATAACCTTGCCGCCGAAACAGCTGCATCCCTTACTACAAAACACCCGGATTATGCCGTCTTGGCTGCCAGGATAGCAATTTCTAATTTACATAAAGTTACCAGCAAATCCTTTTCCAATACCATGAAAAGGATGTATACTTATGTTGACCCAAAAACAGGGGAAAATGCTTCTTTGATATCCAAGGAAGTATATGGCATTATTAAGCAACATGCTGCCCTATTGGATTCTACCATTATTTATGACCGCGACTTCAGCTATGATTATTTCGGTTTTAAAACACTGGAAAGAAGCTACCTGATGAAATTAGATGGCAAAATTGTAGAAAGGCCACAGCACATGCTCATGAGGGTGGCAATAGGCATCCATCAGGATAACATTGAAGCTGCTATTGAAACTTACAATTTATTATCAGAGAAATGGTTTACCCATGCAACCCCTACCTTGTTCAATGCAGGTACACCTAAACCACAACTTTCATCTTGCTTTTTATTGACAATTCAAGAAGATAGTATCGATGGTATCTATGACACATTAAAGCAATGTGCAAAAATATCTCAATCTGCCGGGGGAATAGGGCTGAGCATACATAATGTACGGGCTACCGGCTCATATATTAAAGGAACCAATGGCACAAGCAATGGCATAGTACCCATGCTGCGTAATTTTGATATGACCGCACGATATGTTGATCAAGGTGGTGGAAAGAGGAAAGGAAGCTTTGCCATATACCTGGAACCATGGCATGCCGATATTTTCCAGTTCCTGGACTTAAAGAAAAACCACGGTAAAGAAGAGCTGAGGGCAAGGGATTTGTTTTATGCCCTTTGGATATCAGATCTTTTCATGAAGCGTGTGGAGAACAACGA
>JALZND010000153.1 GCA_030857845.1 Bacteroidota bacterium
GGGAAAATCAATTGAAAAAATCCTGGCTTCAGGAGACTATTTCGATAAAGCAATGCAAACCTTAAGCGAAGGCAAACCATGGACCGGAGTATTGGAACTTAAAAGTAAAGCAGGTGAAAATGTACTGGTAAAAGCATTTGCCGGCAAAATTGAAAATGATCAAGATTTTAAATATCTTTTTTTTGCAACGGATATTACTAATATTGCAGTTGTAAAATAAATTTTGTTCATGATTAAAAAAGGTTTTTTCGTAGCGCAACTATTCCTTGTTTTTATGGCTATGGCCTGTGACGGCACCCAAAAAGTTGACAGGTCAGGAATTAAGGAAGAAATGGCCAATAGGGAACTAAAAAAGGTTTCTGAGGCTGATATCCTAAATGAAGCAACCCGAATTGGTCAATCTATTGCCGCAGATGCAGAGAAACTTATTCAGAAAAAAAGTAACGAATTATCAGATGGGGCTTCTACTGATCCTGTTAGAAAGGCTCATGTAAAATGGGTCCACAGCCTGGATTCTTTAGAGGACGTATATGAAGCAGAAATAAAATTTTTGAGCTTGATTACCTCTAAAGATGCCAGCGAAATTTCCCCACTTGAAGAAGAACTATTGGACGCATATCAATATAACCTGGAAAACAAAATATCACTTTCTGAAAATATCCAGAAATCTGAAAAAGGATTCCTGCTTTATAACAAGCCTATAATATTAAGTTCCAATTCATGCTTGAGATGCCATGGCACACCTGGGGAAACAGTTGATGAACAAACACTAACGTCATTAAAAGAAAATTTCCCTACCTCTAAAGCCCCAGGTTATACAGAAGGAAGTATTATGGGCTTCTGGAGCATAAAATTATCCCAGAAAAAAATTATCAATGAATTATAATTCAGGGCATTCTCCTGGTTCAAAGCTTGTAACACCTGAATTTTGGGCCTGGCATGAATTGCCATAGGTTTTCCCATCGCAACCACAAACGGGTTCATAAACCTGGATACACATAGCTTCATTATTTATTTTAGACTCGTCAATACATGTGCCCTGATTTGTACAGGATATTGATGCTACGGCGACTAGAAGTATGTAAAAGTATTTCATATTTTTTTATTAATCTCATTAAACCTAAAACACTTTGTTAAATGGTCGTTTACCAAACCAGTAGCTTGCATATGGGCATACATGATGGTGCTTCCTACAAATTTAAAACCCCTCTTGATCAAATCTTTGCTCAAAGCATCTGATTCTTTGCTCGTTGCCGGCACTTGTGAATTGATTTCCCATTGATTGATTATAGGTTTGCTTCCTGTAAAGGACCAGATATATTTTGTAAAAGAACCAAATTCTTTTTGAATATCTAAAAATTTTTGGGCATTCATTACTGCTGCCTTGATTTTTAACCTGTTCCTTATGATACTTTTGTCCAGGATGAGTTCTTCAATCATAGCGTCAGTGTATTGGGCAACGGCATTCGCATCAAAATCAGCAAATGCATTTCTATAGCCCGATCTTTTTTGAAGGACAGTTTTCCAACTTAAACCTGCCTGCGCACTTTCCAGGACCATAAATTCAAAATGGGTTTTATCATCATAAACAGGAACGCCCCATTCCTCATCATGATATTTTATATAAGCCTCGAAAGTATTCTCGCACCAATCACATCTTTTCATTTTATTATATTATTTTAGTTTCTTTGTTGATTTTATGTTCATGGAAATGTTTATATCTCATTGCTCATTTACTTTTATGCCCATTTTTTCCATAAGTTTGCTTGCATTAAAATTTTTGCAAATACCCGGTGTTACTTTATAATCGAATATAATTTCATCACCTATTATTTCGCTGTTGAAACTATAATTTTCAACTTCCTGGATTTCATCTTTGATTTTCCCCAGCTCAATATCGTGGGTAGAAACAAAGCCCGAAGCATCTAATTTATTAAGTTGCTTTATTAGGGCAATAGCCCCAAGGTGCCGGTCATGTGAATTTGTACCTTTCAGGATTTCATCTAACATAAAAAGAACGGGGCCTTGCTGCTCCAAAAGGGTCAACAATTGTTTTAACCTCTTTAATTCGGCATAAAATGAAGACACACTTTCCTCAAGGTTATCTTCAGTCCTCATACTTGTAAATACATGGGTAAAAGACAAGGTTAAGGATGATGCACAAACTGGTGCTCCCATGAGGGCCAAAACAACATTCACGCCTACAGTCCTTAGAAAAGTACTTTTACCTGCCATGTTAGAGCCTGTTACAATGATAATTTTGCCTTTGCCCTGCATTTTAAAATCATTGTATACCCTGATATTGCTTTTAATCAGGGGATGCCCCAAATTTTGGGAGATAAATTGATGGTTTTCTTTAGCTAATATTGGAAAACTATAATTGGTATTGGCATATCTAAAACCTGCCATACTGTTGATGATCTCAATTTCATCAATTGCCGCAAACCAATTTTTCACAAATTGACCTGATTTTTTCTTCCAAATCTCTCCTTTTAAAAGCCAATAAACATCCAGGATAAAAACAACATTTACAATCAAATAGAACACGTTTCCCCTTACCTGTAAAAAATCTAAAATGGTCTGCAGTTTCTTGACTTCATCAGAAGCTTTGAAGTTTTGATGGTGGAAATGAAATTTCAGGGCTTGCAATCTTTGCGAATTAAATTCTGTTTCTTCTATCATTTCTATAAGCTTTCCATACGACTTAAGTGCAGTATTGCCTTTATATGTTTTTTCTGTGGCATCATTGGCAATATTAAAAACACTTTTTAATACTATGGAATTGATGATAATTACTGCAAGGGGAAAAATGTAATGAAAGTCAAAAAACAACCAGAGCATGATTGTGGAAAGTGCAAAAATAGGCAGGATTATCAATGCAATTTTCAGCCACTTAATTTTAAGACCTAAATCATTGTTATCTATCCAATCCAATAAAGAGTCTATATTTTCTTTATCATCCTTGAAGTGCCTGCCCCGGGCTTGAAATTCCTGCCTCCATTGCAGCAGAGGGGAAAGTTCTTTAACTGCATCCTGCCTTAATATTACATCTTCAATAGGTGCAGGCGTTTTTAGCCATTTTGCCAATAAAGCTTTCCCTCCTATTGTATTGCAGCGATTGAGCAGCTGAAAAACCGAATTTTGCCCAAAAATATCAAGGTCTTTGATATAGGGATGCAACCCATCCTGATGACGATCGCCTGTTTCAAACCCCTTTAAGTTACCTTGGATTTTTAGGATTTCTTCCTCATTGATTGCTACAAGGTTGAAAGCATGGTTTCTTTTATAGCGAACTTTATTATGGTAATTTACCAGAAAGCCAAAAGCAATAGGAAACAAGAGTATTATTGCCCATACCAAATCAAAGTTTCGTGCATTGGCAAAGTAAACCAGTAGGACCAGAGCGGAAATAAAAAAACATGCCCTGAAAATTGAAAGTTTATTGTAAATCTTTACAAACTGGTTTCCCTGAATTAGAAAAAAATTTATGCGTTCCTGAAATTCTACTAATGGCCCATTTATCATATGGCACAAATTATAAAAAAATCTGTTCTTGCCGCAATTGGTTAAGGCTATATTTAAAGATTTTGAAAGTAAGCAAAAAAAAATAATTTTTCTTGAAGATGTATACGCTGGATCAGCTTTTAACCTGTTTTTTGTAGATAAAATAAAATAATTCCATAAAGACATAACTTTTTAAAATTGTTTTGCGTTATTTGCAAGTGTATATAATGTACATACATTTAAATATTTTACATATGAACTTTCAAAAACAATTATTTTCATTAACGGCAATCTTGGCTATTGCATCTTTATCATTCAAGTCTCCTGAAACTACCAATCCTGTTTCGACTTATAAGGTTGATCCAAACAATAGTACGATAGTATGGAAAGGAAAAAAAGTAACGGGGGAGCACACAGGCACCATTGACATATCAAAAGGGAAAATTAATGTTGATGGCAAAAAAATTACAGGCGGTGAATTTGAAATAAATATGGAAACTTTGGCAAATACAGACCTTACAGATCCTGAATCTAATACAAAATTAGTGGGTCACCTTAAGTCAGATGATTTTTTTGGTACTGACAAACATAAAAGTGCAAAATTTGTAATAAAAGAAGCCACATCAATAGGCAACAATAAGTATGATGTTAAAGGTGACCTTACAATAAAAGGCAAAACAAATGAAATTTCTTTTCCTGCTACTATTGTTGATAAAGGGAATGAACTAGAAGTCAATGCCAACATTGTAGTGGATAGGGCCAAATATGATGTAAAATATGGGTCAGGATCATTTTTTGACAATCTTGGTGACAAAATGATCTATGATGACTTTGAACTTGAAGTAAAATTAGTAGCAGAAAAAAATCTTGCTGCTAAATAAGTTACCATGTTAGATTAGTTTAAAAAAAGGGGAAATTTTTCCCCTTTTTTTTTGACCTTTATCTTTTATCATTTTAAAAGATAAAACATCAAAACTATTTAATGGATGAAATTGAAATGCCAAAAGAAGAGACAAATGTTGATGTAAATTTTGAGAAAGAACGCATTATAACTAAAATCAAAGTAAGTAATGATCCACTTTTATTGCTGAACATACGGGCTTTAATAGATGATTCCGAAACAAACGATATTTTAAAATCATATAGTGATATAGATAGCCTTTTCTATACCGGAGATGATGCCGGAGAGCCATGCCAAACCAGGATTTTACACCTTCCAAAAAAACAAATACTGGACAAATATGAAAATAAAATGGCAATGCCAGTTTTCATTATTTCAATGACCATGCTTATATTGGCGGGTTGCATAATTCTACTCTTAACAGGTGGCCAGGAAATCGGGCAATTTGCTTTCTTATCTCAGGTTCTTTTCATTATATATTCCATTCTGTGGATATTTTTCTTTGTAGATATTGCTATTACTTTCCATCTGGCATTAAAAGAAAAAGTTGTAATGCATAAAGGTGAGCTTACATTTAGGTTTTTTGCATTGCTTTTTCCGCCTTTAAGGATTGGGTCCAGAAGCTTGACCAATAGCAATTATATATGGCTGCCAACCTGGGAGTGGTCCAAAGCTAACTATGCCCTATTTGATCAGCTAAGGAAATCTTTCAGCATGCCAATGATTATCATTGCATTGTTGATTATTCCTGTGTTGATTGTTGAATGGAAATTTTACGACCTTGTCACAGCTAATTTCCCCAACTTCAACCTAGACTTATGGATGCAACTGGTTCAGGCATTTATTTGGATTGCATTTACATTTGAATTCATTCTCATGTTTTCAGTGACAAACGAAAAAGCAGATTATTGTAAAAGGAATTGGATAGATTTACTGATTATTTTCCTGCCGCTTATTTCTTTTTTCAGGACTTTACGCCTTATTCGCCTTGCACGGTTAAACCACCTTGCAAGAGGTTACAAAATGAGGGGCATAATCATGAAAGCCAAACAAGGTTTGGTTTTGGCAGATGCAATCCAAAGTATAATATACCCAAACCCTAAAATCCATATAAGGACCCTGCATAAAGCTATGGTAAAAAATAACAGGGAAAGGGAGGAACTAAACCGGAAAATCAGGTCGGCATCCCTGAGATTAAAAACTGAAAAAAAAGCCATTAAAGATGCCTAAATAAAAATGATGACCTGAAACTTTTGCATCAAAAAATCACTCTGCAAAAAATATCCTTTTCACCCTTTCGCTGACATTGGTCAGCAATTCATAAGGAAAATTGTTTAGTTTTTTGGCCTGCATATAAATAGGAAGGTCTTTACCGAAGATTATTACTTCATCGCCTTCTTCTACATCAATGCCCGTTACATCTATCATGGTCATGTCCATACAAACATTTCCAATTACCGGGGCATGTTGGTTTTTTACCAATACAGTACCATTACCATTGCTAAAACTTCTGCTAAAACCATCGGCATAACCAATTGCTATGGTAGCAATTTTGGTTTTTTTTTCTGCCAGGCCTTTTCTGCTGTATCCAATTGTATGGCCGGCTTTAATATGCTTCACCTGCGAAATAGTAGTTTTTAATGTACTTACAGGCAAAAGCTCATGCTGATATTGGTTGTTTACTTCTATTCCGTACAAACCTATTCCCAGCCGAACCATATCGAACTGAAATTCAGGAAAACGTATAATTCCTGCAGAATTTAATATATGTTTTATTGGCTTGATGGAAAGTTCTTGCTCTATAATTGATGATAATTTAATAAATAAATCAGTTTGTGTTCTAGAGAAATCAAGGTGCAAATCTTCATCGGCACCTGCAAGGTGGCTGAATACACTTACAATCTCAATATTATCTGAATTTTTTAGTATTGGAAGGGCTTCCATAAGCTCGGGCTCTTCAAACCCTAACCGGTGCATCCCGGAATCGAGCTTTAAATGAATCCTGGATTTTTTGCCTTGTACATTTAGAAAATTGATAAAATTCCTCAATAATTTCAAGCTGTAAATTTCAGGTTCCAGATTATAATCAATGATTTTATCGAATGAATTTGGGGATGGGTTCATCACCATAATGGGTAAATGGATCCCATTTTCCCTCAAGGTTATCCCTTCATCGGTGTAGGCAACTGCCAGAAAATCGACCCGGTGGTATTGCAAAAGGTTGGCAACCTCGAAGCTTCCACTGCCATAGGCAAAAGCTTTGACCATCACCATGATTTTTGTTTGCGGCTTTAACCTGCTTTTGTAAAAATTTAAGTTATGGGTCAGTGCATTTAAATCTATTTCAAGGACTGTTCCATGATGTTTATATTCTAGCTCACGAACAATTTTTTCAAAACAAAAGGGCCTTGCGCCTTTTACCAGGATCAATTCATTCTTAAAATCAGTTTTTTTATAATCATTGATGAAATCTGCCGTAGTTTTATAAAAGATGGAGACTGAATCAAAACATCCTTTATTTTGCATGAGTGCTTTTCCAATCCCAATGAATCTATTAATCCCTTTTTGCCAGGCAAGCGATGCAATTTTTTGATATAAAATATTGTCATTGAGGCCACTTTGTAAAATGTCTGAGAGTATGAGTGTCCTTTTATCCTTTTGTTTTTGATGCAGGAGAAAATCCAAAGCTATCTCAAGGCCCGCGAGGTCATTGTTATAGCTGTCATCAACTATATAACAATCATTAACTCCTTCCTTAAGTTCTAACCTCATGGAGACACCCGAGAGTGTATTTAACCCTTTTTGAACATCTGCCATACTGAAGTCAAGCATTAGCAGGCAGGTGATACAATGCATGCAATTTTCTACAGACGCATCATCGCTGAACGGAATATTTAAAAAATATGAAGAACCTGAAAACAGAATTTCCAAAGAAGCCCCTCCATCTTTATTTTTAGATATTTGCTTTAGTAATATTGGCGAATCAGAAGCTTGTGACCATGATATTAAGCTTTTTTGGTTGATTATATTTTCCTTTAATGCCCGGTCGATAGCCTTATGGTCCTTGCAATAAATAATATGTTTACAATTCCTAAATAATTTTATTTTTTCAAAGATCTTGTCGGAAGTATTGAGGAAGTTTTGATCATGGGCAGTACCAATATTGGTAAAAATGCCAATATTTGGCTGAATGACACTTTCCAGTTTTTCCATCTCCCCATATTTGGAAATACCTGCCTCAAAAACACCTATTTCATGTTCGCGTTGAACCTGCCATATCGAAAGCGGAACCCCAAGTTGTGAGTTGAAACTTTTGGGGCTTTTTACAACTTTATATTTGTTAGAAAGTAGCTGGGCAAGCCATTCTTTTACTATTGTTTTTCCATTGCTGCCTGTTATGGCGACAACAGGAATATGGAATATATTTCTATGTGCAGCGGCAATTTCCTGAAGGGCCGATAAACTGTTGATCACAAAAAAAATATTGGCCAAAGGGATTTCATGAATGATCCCTTGAATATCATCTTCTACAATAAATTGCCTGATCCCTTTTTGATATAGCTCTTTTATAAAATGGTGACCATCATGCCTTTCACCTTTACTGGCAAAAAATACAGCGCCAGAATTTATTATAATCTTCCTGCTATCAGTAAGCAAATCGGTTATAGACCCATTTTCACGGCATTGAACAAATTCCCCTTCGACAAAATTGGGGAGGTCAAAAAATTTTAACATATTTTTTAATTAAACTGCAATCATGTTAACGGCAAATACATCTCATATTGATCTATCTGATTTTCAAACCCTAACTTATTTAAAAAATTTATCAAAGATGGGCTCCCGGAATTAATATTCATGACAGTCACTG
>JALZND010000154.1 GCA_030857845.1 Bacteroidota bacterium
CAGATGGGGAAAGTACCTCAAAAGTAACCATTCAGTTTAAAGATCATAACGACAAAAATTTTGTAGTAGACCCTTCAAAAATCACCATTCTTGTTGATGGCGAAATTGTTGAAGCCGAAGCTATCAACAGCAATGGAGATGGAAGTTATTACATTACCCTGCCAGGAAGAACTGTTTCCGAAGATGTGGTGGTGACTGCAGAATATAATGGCAAAGACCTTCCTGCAATTGAAACAGTAAGCTTTGTGCCGGTCGTAAACCTTTCCAAATCGACCATTACAGCAGATAAAACTTCTGTAGATGCAGATGGTATAAGTACCGCAAAAGTAACAATCCGTTTTAAAGATCATAATGACAATAATTTTGTAGTAGATGCTGGAAAAATCACCATTCTTGTGGATGGCGAAATTATTGAAGCAGAAGACATCACCAGCAATGGAGATGGAAGCTATTCCATCACCCTGCCGGCAAGGATTGTTGCCGAAGATGTGGTGGTAACTGCCAAATATGATGGGGACGATCTTTTTAACAGTGCTACTGTGACCTTTTTAAAAGGTGTTAGTGTAGCAAAATCTACAATTGTAGCGAGTACAAATCCTGTGGATGCAGATGGAGCCAGCACTTCTGTTGTAACGGTTCAATTTAAGGATTATGAAGGCAATAACATCATAGCAGATCCCACTAATGTATCTATTTTGATAAAAGGCACAGCTGTTTTAGCACCTTCTATTACCGATAATGGCGGGGGAAGCTTTTCCATAACCCTTCCGGGAAGAACAACACCTGAAACAGTTGCCATAACGGCAAAATACAATGACCAAATTCTTGATGCCAGCTTAAATGTACAGTTTATACCAGTAGTAAGTCTTTCAAATACGACCATCAGTGCTGACAAAAATAAAGTGGTGGCTGATGGAACAAGTTCTGGTAGTGTTACAATTCAATTTAAAGACCATGCCGGAAACAATATTGCTGTCGATAAAGCTAATGTAAAACTATTTATTGATGGCATGGAAGTATTGGTAGAAAATATAGTGGACAAAGGAAATGGAAGCTTTGAAATAATAGTTCCAGGAAGAACCACTACTGGCTCGGTAACAATAAGTGCAACCTATGAAGAGAAACCAATTTCAAGCACAAGAACCATTGTATTCGAGCCTATAAGTGAAGGTTTTGACCTTAGTACAATAAAAATTACAGCTTCAAAACCAGCTATTCTAGCAGATGGTGTAAGTACTGCAATTATAACGGTTACCCTAAATGACAAACAAGGTAACAGGATAACCTCTGGAGGTGAAACAGTAACACTTATGACTTCCCTAGGCAGTTTAGGAAATATTACTGATCATCAGGATGGAACATATTCCACTACTTTAACATCAGCTACGACAACTGGCATGGCAAACATAAAAGGAAAAGTGAATGAAAAATTAATTGCCAATGAAGTAAATGTAGGGTTTTTACCGCTCGAATCAGTCAATTCAGCACCAATAGCAAGGGACGATTCTTTCACCACTGAGGTGAACATAAAACTAAAAGGAAATTTATTGACAAACGATGAAGATCCTGATGGCGATAATCTTTTGGTAAATACACTTCCTGTGGAGGCACCTATGATGGGGACAGTGAATATATCACAAAATGGAGAATTTAGCTATAGCCCAAACAAAGGCTACAAAGGTGAAGATAAGTTCATTTACCGCGTGTGTGATGATGGTAACCCTTTGAAATGTGCAGAAGCCAATATATTCATCACAATAGTACAATCTGAATTATTCGTACCAAAAGGTTTCTCACCTGATGGGGATGGTGAAAATGATGAATTCATTATTTACGGTGCAGAAAAATACAATGTAAGCCTAACAATCTTCAATAGGTGGGGTAACATTGTATATGAAAATAAAACCTATAAAAATGATTGGACGGGTATAGCCAACCAGGGCATTGTGATTGGCGAAAGACTTCCTGATGGCACATATTTTTATATTGTTGACCTCAACAATGGTGAAAAGCCACAGACAAATTACCTCATAATCAAAAGAAAAAAATAAAAACCAAAGTATTGTAGCAATGCAGTAGCATGGGGTTGACACCTATAGAGTAAACAAGGATATGATAAAATTTTTAAAAAGTATTTGCCTTTTTGCAGCAATCCAGCTGATAGGGTCCGCAGGATTGATGGCGCAGCAAGAGGCTATGTACTCACAGTACATGTTTAATGGCCTTATATTAAATCCGGCATACGCAGGAAGCACCGAATCATTGAGTGCATCTGCATTGTACAGAAGGCAATGGATGGCATTGGATGGTGCACCCACTACTCAAACCATTTCTGTACAGGCTCCCATCAACAATAAAAAGGTGGGCCTAGGATTTACCATCATCAATGACCAGATAGCCATTACCAGGAACTTTGGTTTCAATGGTGCATATGCATATAGGATCCATACTGCAAATGGAGGTGCATTTTCAATGGGTTTACAATCAGGTATCGGCCATTTATATGCCAATTATAATGAGGTGTCATTAAACCCGCAAAACAATCCTGATAATAACTTCATGGATGTACAAAGTTTCCTGATGTTTAATTTTGGTACAGGCCTTTATTACAATACCGATAAATTTTATGCTGGACTGTCCATTCCATATTTATATAGGGCAAAAATTTCCGGTATGGTCGAAACTACAATATCAAACCCACAATACTATAGGCATTATTTTTTAACCTCTGGTTATGTATTTGATGTAAACGATGTGCTAAAAGTAAAGCCTTCAGGATTAATAAAACTCGCAGAGGGAGCCCCGCTTCAATTTGACATCAATACCAACCTGTGGTTTTACGAAGTTTTTGGAATTGGTGCTTCTTATAGGTCGGGCGATTCTATGGTAGGCATGTTGGAATTTCAGGTGTCGCGCCAATTCCGTTTTAGCTATGCTTACGATCATCCTGTAACAAAGCTTGCAAGGGTTACTTCAGGAAGCCATGAGTTGATGTTAAGGTTCGATTTGGTTGCACCTAATTCTAAATATGTATCCACCAGGTTCTTTTAGTTTTCTAAAAAATACCATCCAGTTAATTTGATTTTAAATAAATTAATATGAAAAAGTTTTTTGGGAGTTTCATCATCCTTCTTGCACTCTCCAATGTTGCTTTAGGGCAAAAATTACAGGTTTCCCTGGCTGACCAATATTTTCAGGATTTTAGGTTTCTTGCAGCAGCCCAGGTTTATGAAAAAATTTACATTGCAGAACCAAATAACTACACGGTAGCAGAAAAGCTTGTACAATGTTATACTAAATTGAACAATCCGGTAAAAGCTGAATATTGGTTGGAAAAATCCATGGGCGCCGACCCTGAAAATAGCCGGTATTATATAAATTATGCTACCACCCTGGCAGCCAACAATAAACATAAAGAAGCAAAACTTTGGCTTGCAAAAGCTTATAAGTTGAATCCCGAAAAAGAAACTTTGAGATGGATAGAATCTTATAACAACTTTGACCAATTTTATGGCGATTCCACTCAGTACAAAATCACAATTGCATCATTTAATTCCCAACAATCAGATTTTAGCCCTGCTTTCTTTAAAGAAAGCTTAGTATTTTGTTCGGCAAGAGACAATGGGAAAATAGCAAAATTCAAGTACGATTTTAACGATACCTGGTATACCGACTTATATATGGTAAAAGATTCTGCCTCTTCGCCAAAGCTTTTTAACAATAAGTTAAACTCCAGGTACCATGAAGGGCCCATGGCATTCAACGAAAGCTTTGACACAATTTATTTTACAAGGAACCACATATCTGGAAAGGGAAAATTTAGCAATGAAGGCGTCAACAAATTGAAAATTTATTATGCGGCGATAAAAGATGGAAAGTGCGGAAATATTATTGATTTTCCTCTAAACAACAGTGAGTTTTCGGTAGGCCATCCAACCTTTGTACACAAAAACCTGATGATTTTTGCATCAGACATGCCTGGTGGATTTGGAGGAACAGACCTTTACCGGACCATGAAAGTTAATGGCATATGGCACCCTCCAGTAAACCTTGGGCCAAAAATTAATACTTCTGGAAATGAGTTATTCCCATTTGTAGAAAATGCCATCCTTTATTTTAGCTCGAATGGGCACCCTGGCCTGGGTGGATTGGATGTATTTCATACTACTGCTGACGGGAACAATCCGGTAATGAATATAGGATATCCGATCAATTCAAATAATGATGATTTTGGGTTCATCATACGTAAAAACGAAGGCTATTTCAGCTCTAACAGAAATGGCAACCCAAATAATGACAATATTTATAGCTTTACGTTTATAAATTCACAACCATTATATATCCTAGCCAAAAACGAAAATGGCAAAATCGTTCCAGATGTAAACCTTTTGGTAATTAATGGCAAATTGGAAAACAATTTTTCATTAGCCGATAAAGCATTGAGCTTTAATTGGGACTTTAAGGCGGTGGAAAAAATGAAGTTTGTAAAAACAGGATTTATAGATCAGGAAATAAATTTTGATATAAAGAAAATACAGCAATTAAAAAAAGAAGATACGCTGATTGTTACCTTGATTAAAAAAGAAGAACCTAAAGTTGCAGAAATTATGGTTCCAAATGCAGCCCCTGCCCTTTTTAAAAATACGCTCATTGGGCAAATTATAGAGCTTGATATCAAATATGATGTAAACAAAGCAAATATCAATCTTGAAGCTGCAGAAAAACTGGATATTTTAATACAGTTCATGAAAAACAATCCAGGGATTAAAGTAGAGCTCGGGTCACATTCAGATAACCGGGGATCCGCAGACCTGAACCAAAAGCTTTCGCAAAAAAGAGCGGAGTCAGCAGTTGCATATATTCAATCCAAGGGAATAGAAGAAGAAAGGTTGATTGCTATAGGATATGGAAAAAATCAATTGAAAATCAAAGAAGCCAAAATTGAAGAAGAGCACCGCCAAAATAGAAGGACTACTATAAAAATCATTGAATTAACGAAATAAAGTTTGGACTTAATATTTCGACTTACAAGCTTATATCTGGCAAAAAAATCAAACGAGAACTTTTTTAGCAATTATTTGTGGTTTTAAAAAAAATAATTCTACATTTGTATTCCCAAAAATAAGGGGCGAATTATTGTCCGATGGTGTAACTGGCAACACGTCTGATTTTGGTTCAGAAGAGTCCAGGTTCGAAACCTGGTCGGACAACCAAAAATTAATCCCGATAAAATAATTATCGGGATTAATTTTTTCAACCCGCAAATTCACTTGCTCAAATATGTCCAATGTTAAAATCTTCTCCGGAAGAAAATCTGAGTACTTGTCTGAGAAAATAGCCAAACATTATGGATATGATCTGGGCAAGATTACCTGCCAGCAATTCAGTGATGGTGAGATTTCTGTAAGTTTTGATGAGTCTATCAGAGGGGTTGATGTTTTCTTGGTTCAATCTACCTTTTCCCCTGCCGACAATCTTATGGAGTTGCTCCTGATGGTTGATGCTGCAAGGCGTGCCTCTGCACACTATGTAACAGTAGTGGTTCCTTATTTTGGTTATGCCAGGCAAGACCGAAAAGATAAGCCCAGGGTTGCTATTGCTGCCAAACTTGTGGCCAATCTTTTATCTGCCGCTGGTGCCGACAGGCTGATGACCTGTGACCTTCATGCCGGCCAGATTCAAGGATTTTTCGATTTTCCTGTAGACCATCTTTATGGGTCAGCTATTTTTATACCGTATCTACGGTCTTTAAATGTTGAAAACCTTTTATTTGCTGCCCCAGACATGGGCGGGGTAGCCAGGGCAAGGACCTATGCAAAATTCTTTAGTGTAGATATGGCTGTTTGCGATAAACATCGTACCCGTGCCAATTATGTAGAATCCATGCAGGTAATTGGTGATGTAGAAGGTAAAAATGTGATTTTGGTGGATGACCTTATAGATACTGGTGGCACACTTACTAAAGCTGCTGAAATTATCCTGGAGAAAGGGGCGCTTTCGGTAAGAGCAATATGTACGCACCCGGTGTTATCAGGAAATGCTTTCAAAAACATTAATAACAGTATGTTGACAGAGCTTGTGGTGACAGATACCATTCCAATGAGGGAGACATCACCAAAAATCAAAGTCCTTTCTGTTGCAGAATTATTCGCCGAAGCAATAAAAAGGATTCATGGGCACGAATCCATCAGTTCGTTGTTTATTTAAATTAGTAACAATTAAATATTTATAAAATGAAAAAAATAGAGATTATAGGGTATAACAGAGCAAATCTCGGTAAAAAAGAAGCCAAAAAATTAAGGGCTGAAAGTTATGTACCATGCGTGATTTATGGTGGCAAAGAACAAATTCACTTCTTCGCACCAATGATTTTGTTTAAAAATTTGGTTTATACACCAGATACACATATCGTTGATTTAAATATCGAAGGTACCAAATTTGAGTGTGTATTGCAGGACATTCAATTCCATCCTGTAAACGAAGTTATTTTACATGCTGACTTCCTGCAATTGTTTAAGGACAAACCTGTAAAAATGGATATCCCAATTATTTTGGAAGGTACTCCAGATGGTGTTACCAAAGGTGGAAAACTTCTACAAAAACTAAGGAAGATATCAATTAAAGCACTTCCTGATAATATGCCTGACAATATCAAGGTAAATGTATCTAAATTGAAGCTGGGAAAATCAATTAAAGTTGGTGACCTTTCCCTAAAAAAATACGAAATAATAAACAGTCCTTTAGTGACCGTTGCAACTGTTGATACACCTAGGGCACTAAGAGGCGTTGATGGTGTTGATGAAGAGGAAGAAGCAGCCCCATCTGAAGTGGAAGCTACAGAAGTTTCTGAAAAAGCAGAATAATATTTCACAACATAAACCTAAAGATCCTGCCATAAGCAGGATCTTTTTTCATTTATAGAAGAGCAATTTATTTATCAGACCTTCTCAATTATGTTTCAGTTTTAAAGATAATAACAATGAAATATTTAATTACTGGATTGGGAAACATTGGGGCAGAATATGAGCTCACACGCCATAATATAGGGTTTCTGACATTAGATCAGCTGGCAGATAAAATGGAGGTGAAATTTACTTCCGACAGATTGGCATCCACTTCAGAATTTAAATTCAAGGGCAGGCAAATCTTCATGATAAAACCGAGCACTTATATGAACCTCAGTGGAAAAGCTGTTAATTATTGGCTTCAAGAGCTGAAAATTCCTGTAGAGAATTTGTTGGTAATAACAGACGACCTTGCACTTCCATTTGGAAAACTAAGAATGCGTGGCAAAGGCTCTAATGCCGGCCATAATGGTTTACGAAACATTGAACAAGTGCTGGGAAATAATATGTATCCACGGCTCAGGTTTGGCATTGGGAGCGAATTTAGCAAAGGAAAACAAATCGATTATGTATTGAACAGGTTTTCAGAACAAGAATTCAGGGACCTTCCCAGCTATATCGATAAAGCCAATGAAATGATATTGTCGTTTTGTAGCGTAGGCATCGAAAGGACTATGAGCCAGTTTAATGATTGATTGATTATAGTTCTCAATTCTCAGTTCAGGAGTTCATAGTTAATTCAGAAGTTCAAGAGTTTTTAGCTGGGGAGATTTACTAGTTCGGGAGTTTTTGATTCAGGAGTGCTCAGAAAATTCAAACAATCAAACCCGAAAATTTTAAGACTTATCAATTAAAATAGTAAACTGTGAACTAAGAACCTAGAACCTAGAACTTTAAACTAAGAACTTTGATCTAAAAACTTTGAACTTTGAACTTTGAACTAAAACTGAGAACTTAACCCACTTTGCAGCTAACCAGTCAGAAGTGTCTGTTGTTTAGGGGGTTCTGCTTTTTCTAGTTTTAGTTTGTGTACTACGGATTTTCGTTTTGTAAATGGTTGGTGTTTGATCTTTAGGATATTGTAAATTCTTTTAAGATTATCGTTGGGTTGTGTGCATTTTCTTGTGGTGATGATTTTATCGTAGGTGTTGGTTCCCGATGTGGTGATTACTTTTTGCGTATTGCCGATTCTTATAATTTCTCCCCAACAATTATTAATGCCATTATTTTTCAGTTGATACCGTACTGTATTCACTAACCAGTAAGCCAATAATCCCAGGTGTAGGTGGGCCATAGTAGCGTCATCATTTTTATGATAGATAGGCCTAAGGTCTAAATCAGTTTTGAGCGTACGAAATGCATTTTCTATTTCCCTGATTGTATTATAAATGTTCCAAACAACAATCTCATCTTGCACATTTAGGTTG